>JAYYBT010000063.1:0-6360 GCA_036162675.1 Thermoplasmatota archaeon | reverse complement strand
CGTCGGATGCGTTCCAAGTGATACGCTTCCTCGCGTTGAGCGCGCTGCTGACGGACCACAAAGAGCACCATGCCGGCCACGAGCAAGGACAGCGCTGACAGGCTGAGCGTGGCCATGCTGCTGTCGGCGTTGTCGGCCTCTCCAGCCTGAATATCGGCCAACGGAACGGGAACTTGGGGCGTGTGGTTGACGATTTCGAGGTTGAGGCCCAAACGTCCTGCTTTCCAGGCTTCGATGTTCCACACAAAGTTCACCCACTCGCCTGTGCCTAGGGAGGCCGACTCGTTGGCCATGATGCGCCCCTCGTCGTCTCGAAGAATCACGGTCATGTCGCCGGACAAGAGGCCGTTGTTGGCGATGCGGGCGTAAATCGAAACGTTCTCGCCAACCTTTGGGCGGAACGGTGTGGCGGAGAGGTCGGTAAGGACAGGCTCAAAGGCGTACCACGTCAAACCGACGTTCATCGGCGCATCGCGTGTGCCATAGCCCGTCAGTTCCCGACCGGACCGGTCGCTTGCTTCAAACCAAACAATCAGGACATCGCTGCGGGTGAGTTCAACCTCTGTCGGGAGGAAATTGACCGTCCCGTTGTACACCGTGAATTCGTTCACCACCTCATCCAGTGGCAAAAAGAACACCTTCTCCGTGCCGGCCACAGGTTGGCCAAGGCGGTAGAAGACGGCGTGCATCTCCAAGGGGTCAGGCGGCATGTCGGTATCGTCGTTGATGCTGACGGTGATGGCCACATCCGTCAATTCGTTGGAGGCGAGGTTCTCGAGCGTCCCCGGCGCAAGGACGAGTTTTGGCGCCACATCGTCAACCACCACATCATAGCGGAGCGGGTTGAATCCATGTTCAACGAAACCTTGAGCCTCAACGGTGAGGAACCCCTCATCCTCGTACATCACGTTCTCGGACATGGAGACATTGAATCCGACCAGACCCGACTGCGTGAGGTTGACGTTGCCGGATGTTGAGCGTTCGCCGTCGCTCAAGGTCCAGAGGAATGTTCCATGCACTGGCAGGTCCCTAGCGAGCACATCGGTGTTGTTGTGGAACACGCCAATGCGATGATGCACCATCTCGTTTCGATGGAACCAGTAGGTGGTGCCGTCGTTTTCTCCAAACGGTGCTTGCGTGTCCGTGATGTTCAACCAACGCAACTCAACATCGGTGCTGGGCTGCCAGGTCAATTCATTCAACTGGTACAGGCCGAGCCCGAGGTCTTGCCCCTCATCAAACACCTTGAGCGATGGCGTGCCCCCGCCGGCAGCGACGGTGGTGCTGGCGTTCCAGCCCAAACGGAACGAAACGCTGAGGTCGTAGGTGGTGACCAACGGGCGTTTTGCAACCTGAACGATGGGTTGCTCAAGGAAACAAGCCTCGTCGAATTCAACGGCCCCAAACCGAGGCTCGTAGTGGATGAAGCAACTGGTGAGGTCGGCCTCTCCCAGGAGCGAGATTTGCAGGCTTTCTAGGGAGGCAATGCCGTTCGCATCGCCCAAGGCAAAGGTCAGGGTGTGTTCGTGGCCAGCCAGCAAACGGTCGTTGATTCGGTCCAACTGGATGCTCTCTCTGTCAACGGTCGTGTCGGAGCGACGCTGAACACTGATGGTGGCCAAATCGTTGGATGCTCCGAAATCGCCACCTCCCAGAAGGGGATTACCGGCCAGATCTTCACCGACCAACACCACACTGATGCGTCCAGTGTTTTTGTTGTCCGGGACCACGCTTTGAGAGGAAAGCAGCGGTAAATCGACCTCGAGCTCACGAACGCCACGGTTCAGACTGACCGTTTGCATCCGGTATTCTTCTTCCTCCATCACGCCGTTCTCGTTGGTGTCGTGAAGGCGTTCAAGCCACGTCCACACCTCCAATTGACTGGACAGACCTTCGGGGTCGCTGAGTTGAAGGCGGAGGGCGACGTCTTTACCGTACATCGAGATGTGTTCGTCCGCAACCGCCTCACGGCCAGCGTCCAAAGCGGTTAGGGAGTTGACCTGAGGCTGAATGGTGTCGAGGAGGAAACGTGTGGGCGTGAGGACCACCGTTCGGTCCTCGCTGGTCGCTGCGTTGGCATCGACCGGCCCCCGACGCGAGAGGCTTGGACGAAGTTCGAAGAAGGTGTTACTGGGCAGCCCGTCGTCGATGTGAGGGGTTGAAAGCGAAACTGAAAACCAACCGTCTGCAGAAACCTCAGACGACCATGTTCGAGACCAGTTGACAGGCTCGCCCAGCCACTCATCGGGACCACCTGAGAGGTTCTTCGGAGGCACGGCGGACAGCGTGACGGTCGCTTCGGCTTCTCCTGCTCCAATCCATTGATTGGCGATGCCTTCCATGCGTACGCGCCCTTCTGCTTCCAAACTCTGGTTTTCGTTGAGGTGGAACGGCCAAAAGGAGTTGGTCCAATCGTCGATGCGGCGCTGCGACGCATCGGTGACGGTGAAATCAACGACTTCCATGTCGTTTTCAACCTCATTGAACGCCGTTTTTCGCACGAAGACCTCTGGTCCAGTTTCGAGTCCTTCATCGTCTTGGGCCATGGTCAACACGTGGAGGTCGTCAACATCGTCAAGCAACCATGTGCTGGTCAACACCCACTCGACACTGCACGTGTTGAGGGTGCAGGAGACGCTTGAAGCCGCTGTGTCCAACTGAGCGAGCCCGGCGCCTTTCATTTGGCGGAAGCGCGGTGCGTCTTGAATGCGGTCGAGTTCCACCAGAACAACCGACTCTTCCACGTTGGGTGTTGGCGAAAGGTGGAACGCGACCTTGCTGATGTCCGCCTCGTCCTCGCTCAAATCAAGGGGGTTGAAGCGGGTGTGGTGCGTGGTGAACGAAACGGTTTGCTCGGGAAGCCAACGGGTGTAGGACGGCCCGTCCACCTGTTCGAGCATCACCGGAACCGCTGCTGCTCCAATGGCCACGCGAAGGCCACCTCGTTCTGTTTTGATGTGGAGAGGGATATCGAGAACAGCCCTCATATCGCCGTCGTAGGATGCCTGTTTGGCCGTGTTGAGGGCGGCGGGCGTCAGGTCCACCTCAACGGTCGAGTCCGGGAGCAAGTGCATGAGGTTGAGGACCTTGATGTCGGCAGCCCCCGATACGGAGAGTTGAACGCCGCAGGTCAACAAGGAACGGTTGGTAGAGTAGGCCTCGCTGGACACGATGGAGTTGCAAGGATTGGAGCCTTGATGGTGAATGACGCCGTTATCTGCGATGGATTGCAACACACCGTCAATGCGAATTTCCGTGTCCTCGCTGTGGTTGCTCACCAGAACGGTGAACGCCGGACCTTGCCCTGCGGGATGATTGAGGGCGTGGCGACTGAGGGTTCGGAAGGCCAAATCCAAACTTGAATTCTCCATGGCGAGCGAAGGAGAGGATTCGTTGGGCAACCAAAGCACATCGCTGCCGTTGTGTTCGGCGTGGCTCCAGCGCGTGTTGAGACCGAGATGGTCGTCCATACCGCTCGGCGGCCAGGTCATGACGGTGACGTTGTTCCACCCAAGTGTCATTTCGGGCGCCTGAGGTGGAACGACGCAGTCCAATTCCGCCTTAGCTCGGACAAAGGCTTCCCCGCCTGCACCCGTCAGCGTAAAGTCGGTCATCAACCCGATTTCTCCGCCCAAGGAGTGGTTGAGGTAGGTGGTTTTCACAGGTTCAGGTTGGTGGGCGGACGCCACCAATTGGCCGTAGGTGGTGGCCCATGTCAGGTTATCACCCACCGTGGTGAGGCGATAGCCGTCGTGAGGGCAGGCTACGAAGGAAGGCACGGTGATGGAAAACGGAGCAGCGACCAGAAGTGTGCCGTTGGCGTCCATGGTTGATGCGGCTGAACCTGCAGCGTTGTCAAGCACATGTTGAGGACTGATGTAGGTTGTTCGTCCAACGCTCAGGCTGTGAACCAAAGGCGTGACGTAGGTGTCATTGGTGCTCATTCGAACACGAACGTGCACCGTTGGATGCTCGGATGGGTCAAGGGCAAGTTGTGCAGGGAGGCTCATGTTTTGGTGACCGAGAATGGGGTTCAGGTTCGCATCAAGGACATCAAAGAGCAGATGTGTTCCTTCGGGACGCTCGTACCAGCCGTCCAGCCAACCATAGCCGAATATCGGGTCGGGGGAAATGGCCTGGGATGTCCATGAACCGGCCGGTTCAAACACATCGATCTCAATGCCTGCGTCGTCAATGTACCACCCGTCGCCCTCGACATAGGTATCGGAAAAGAACGAGAAACGAGCCTTGAGCGACTGACCGGAAAGGTTGGACAAATCATAGGTCTTCAATTCGAAGTCTCTTGGGTTGGAAGCACCGCACCCGTTGGGAACACTGGAACCATCGATGATGCCCTCGCCGAAGAGTGGAGAATTTGTGTTCACCGTGGAAATTTGGTCGTGGAACCCGTTGAGTTGGGGTGGAAGCCACCACCAATCTTGCCCGCCGTCGGTTGAAATGGCCACGGCACCCCCGTCCCAATTCGCTTCGGTGCACACCCAAGAGCGGAAGGACAAGCGAGCGGTTGCATTTGTGGGGATGCTGTACTCCTGCGTGGTCAGGTGGGTGTAGATGTTGTTGGTGTACTTGGTGGTCAAGTTCACGGCGGCGCCGTTTTGACCCGAATGAAACACACCCGGGCCGTAGCCCGAGCTGTTTCGCGTTTGACCGATTTCCCAGCCGTCCGGCCACGTGCCTTCGATGACCCAGCCAGGTGGCGTCGTCATCGAGGCTTCAAACGATTCCAAGAGCGACTCGGAAGGGTTCATGCCGAACGACGTGGTCCAATTCCATTCGTTGGTCAGGCCAGAAGATGCATCCAACCACCCACGTTGGTCGCCGATTTGCCCGCTGGTGAGAGATGAGAAATTGGAGAGTTGCAGCCGCTCTTCTTGGGCCGTCCCGGGGCGGTGGACGACCGTGACATCGTCAATGGCCACACCTTCCCACCCCGAGGAAGCAAAACCACCGTATCCTGTTTGGTGGTTCGTGGTGACCTGAAACATGAACAGCACGTTGGAGGCGTTGGCATGACCCGAAACACCGCTTGGGATGTTGTAGGAGATGGGGCGCCAACCCAGGGATTCGTCCATGTAATAGGTGCCCTGAATTGAAAGGCCGTTGCCAGGTAAACCCGGAATTCCGGATACTGGAGCCCAGGTCGTTCCGTTGTTCACGCTCACAAAGACCAGGAGATTATCTGAAAAGGAGCCCTCGATGTCCCAACTGGACCAAAATTCAATTTTCATCGGACCGGAAAACGATGAGAGGTTGGCTGGAATGTAGAGCCGCCCGTCGGCGTTGTTGGCGTAATCGCCGGTCATGTTGCCGTGAAACCAAGCGCCTGGAAGGTCACCGAGGTTTGACAGCGTGAAGTTGTCCAAGAACCACCCCGCACGGTCGCCGGTTGTCGCAGAAGTTTGGAAGCAAAACCGAACCTCAAGGGTGGTGGCGGTTGACGGGATGAGGGCGTCGAGGTTGAAGTGGGCTTGCTGCCACGTATTGGATTGACCGGACCAAACCGAACTTGGTGCTCCGCTAAGAGAGGAGGTGTTGGTGTAGGAAGCGCTGGGCGTCAGCACTTGCCATGAGCCCCCTGTTGTGCGCGCTTCAACCCAAGCCGCATCGTCGTCCGAGAAGGAAAGCCAGTGGTCCACGGTCAAGTTGTATTGGTTGACGAAGGCCGGAATGGCGTAGGCCGGCGAGGCAAGGCAGCCGCTCATGTTGGCCGATAAGCCGTCCAAAGCCTGCGTGGCCAGCACGCGCTGACCATCGGTGGCCACTGATGGATGGCCCGAAACCGACGTGCCGTTGAGGGGCATGACGTTCCATGCGTTGTGGTTCGGGCCTTGCCCTTCCCAGTCGGGGAGGGTCTCGATGAGCGTTTCAAAATCCGTCAAGGTGGCCAGCGTGGATTCGGTCGCCAGGCTCAACTGACCTCCGTGGCCAATGCCTTGCGTGTCAACATGGGTGCCTGTCCAGCCCGTGTTGGCATCGATACCGAAGCGCGCAGCGGTATCGTCAGCGTTCGCCCACATCGGGGTCACCGACAAGGACCCGCCCGTGAATGTATGGTTGTACGGAACACTGAGCACGCCGGTGCTTGTCAAGTTCAACCCCACTTCGTTTGGTTGTGGCGTGTAGTAGATTGAACGAGCCGCCGTTTGAGGAGCATACTCGGTAGCCGGCGGCACCATCGCCGATAAGGACACCAGCACCATCAAGAGGCACATACCCAGAGCGTTGACGATCTTCCCTCGGGAATAATCGGGACGATGGCCGGGCATCATGGGACAATCACCTCGCTATGCGAGGTGGGGTTTTGTGATATGAAAGGGTGTCATGCATGCATCAATGAAG
>JAYYBT010000062.1:0-7558 GCA_036162675.1 Thermoplasmatota archaeon | reverse complement strand
GCCCACACGCCGGTTGCTTCCTTGCGACCTCCTGTTGTGTTGCCTTCCATGGTGGCACCTTCCTTTTCTGGCCATGATGCTAGGAGGGTGTAGGCTCGGGCTCTGGAGGTGTAATTGAACAGCGTGATGGACACATCGGTTTGCTTGGTTTCCTTGTTCCATACGGTGGTGCTCTCGGCGATGACGGCTCCCATGATCTTGGTGATGGAGCCAGCCAAGTCGGGCACAGGCCGGTTGAGAATGGCCGCGGACTTGGCGGCGATGGCGGGAATGATGTCGTTGACCAACTCGAATTTCTCTTGCACCTTGACCATCTTTTTCTTCTTCTCCAAATGCTTGCGAAGCCCTCGACCCATCTCGAGCATGGCCTTGCGAACTTCGTCCATCACTTCGCCGTTATCGGCCAAGGCTTCCTTGGCTTCGGACGTGAATTGCACGTTGGTGCTCGCGAGGTGAACCAAAATGGCAGCAGGGCCCTTGGGTACGCCTCGTCCACCCGCTTGGTCAAGGCCGTATTGGCGCCAATCCACCGATTCGATGGCTTTGGTCAGCAGGCAACCGCCTTGCTGGTACATCAACGGCACACGGTTGGCGAATCGGAGCACTTCCACCGGTTTGTCGGCCGCCATGCCATCGCCGAAGATGAGGCCAACTTCGACCTGGTAGGGGTTGCCCTGCGAGACGGTGGGTGAACGCGTCATCGTGGTGACAAACCGTGAATCGATGGTTTTTGACAACCCTTTCTTGATGAGCAATTCTTCAATGGGGGAGAGACAGTTCGTCGGCGGATTCAGCAATTTGACGGGCTTTCCGTTGAGTTGCCGCTCGCCCTGGAACGCTTCCAGCAAGGCTCGGATATGGTCGGCCTTCATCGATTTCGGCTTGGCCTTCTCATCGATTTCAGCTGCCGCCAGCAATTCCTTGGCCGCTCGTGAGGAGACCCCTGAGAAATTCTTGTACAGGAAGGAGGTCATTCGGCTGTCCGTGGATTCCGTACACATGCGCTGAAGGGTCCCGAGATGGATGCCGTGTGGGTGGGGTTTGATGCTCTCGACCTTCCGAGGCAGGCGTTCGGTTACACGTGGCCAATGGTGGACTTCACCGTCCGGGTCTTCGAAGGTGATGTCGGCGTGCGGGTTGACGATGCTCGTCATTCGCAAGTACTGGTAGACGCTTTGACGTCCCCGTTGGTATTTGGCCTTCATTCGACAGGTGATTTCCAGCCCGTGCTCCTTCAGGGTTCCATCGGCCTTCTCCCAGAGTTCACGGCCTTCGTTGGTCTTCGTCGCCTTGTTTTTGCGAGTGTCCAATCCGATGTCAACGATGGCGGCTGAAGTTTCGGTGGCGATTTTTGAACGAACATGGGTCTTCTGCCCGGTCGTCAACTGGCTGTACATGACCACACCGGTGATCCCGATGCCTTGCTGACCGCGTGATTGACGAATGGCGTGGAAGCGCGAACCAAAGAGCAACTGTCCGAAGACCTTCTCGATGCTGCGTTTTGGAATGCCGGGGCCGTTGTCTTCGGTCTGAAGTTCAATGATGTTCTTTTTGTCGTCAATCTTGGTGATTTTGACCTTGATTTCGGGCAAGATGCGCGCTTCTTCGCAGGCGTCCAGCGAATTGTCAACGGCTTCTTTGACCGCCGTGATGAGGGAGCGAGTGAGGGAATCGAAGCCGAGAAAGTGCTTGTTTTTCTCAAAAAATTCTGAAATAGCGACTTGCTTCTGATTCTTTGCCATGCGTTCTGCTGTGCCTGCCATGGGCGTTCACCTCCCTCGGTCCTCCTCCGTCTTGACGACGTCGGGCCGACAGATGACCGTCCCCGTCCTTTGAGGGATTATAATCTCCTTAGGCGAAACGGCATGAAGAACGCCGAAATTGATGGCAATGCTCCCAAACCGCTCAAGCAAACAGGCCCGGCGCCCAGATGCTGATGTGGCCGGTGAACGCAGAGGCGGCCACCGTGAGCGGGCTGGCGAGGTAGAGTTTCCCGGGACCACTTCGGCCCTGGAAGTTTCGATTGATCGCCGAAACGGTCACTTGGTCGGGCGTGATGGAGACGCCGGGCCCAGCACCGATGCAGGCGCCGCAACCCGGGTCGATGAGTTTCACACCGACTTCGAGGAAGAGGTCATGCCAGCCCATGCGTTCGGCCAACGCCTTGACTTGACCTGAACCGTACTGGATGTAGAAATCAACACCCTCTTTCACAGTGAGACCAGCGTCCTTGGCGGCTTGGCACACTACAGCGTAGTAGGCGATATCGTCCTCTTTACCGGCCGTGCACGAGCCACCGTAGGCGATGTCCACGGCCACGGTGCCGATGTCGCTGATGTTGGCGCCGTTGGTGGGGTCGCTTGGAATGCCCTCATCGGGGTTGCCCGGATGGGCCACCATCGGCACGATGGAGGAGAGGTCGATGGTGTGGACGCCACCGTCGTAATGGGCACCTTCGTCTGGGGCGACCATCCGAGCCCGCTGTTCATCCTCTGACAGGTGTGGCTGGGCTTTGAGCATCCACGCCATGAGCGCATCATCGGCTTCGCAGATGCCGGTGCGACCGGAACATTCCGTGGCCATGTTGCACAGCGTCGCTCGCTCGTCCACGGAAAGGGAGGCGAGCCCGGGGCCACCGAATTCCATGCTTCGGTTCAGGGTCAATTCCTTGCGAGCGTGGTCCGCCAAAATGGCGAGAATGACGTCTTTGGCCGTGCAGCCGTGATGGAGTTCGCCCACCAGTTCAAAGCGAATGGATTCAGGGACTTTCACGAACGTGAAGCCAGCGCTGACGAGGTTGGCGTATTCGGTCGCTCCCACGCCCCAGGTCAACGCGTTGGATGCGCCGCCCATGCAGGTGTGAGAATCGGTGGCTTGGATGAAATCGCCAATTTCAATGAACTCTTCGCGAGCCACTTGGTGGCAGATACCGGGCGAGACGCCGTCGACGGCGGAGTAGTCCCGTACACCCGTGTGCTGTTGGAAGGCCACTTGGAGGTCGCGCAAGGTCTGCACTTTGTGCATGAAGGGCACAAACTTCGGGTTGTGCTGAGCGTAGAGCAGGTGGTCTTCGAACACCGCGAATTTACTCGGGTTGGGCAGGGCGTAATCCTCGCCGTATTCTTCTTGCAAGAAGGTGTGGACTTGGGCGGTGGTGAATTCGTGGGAGTAGCCGCCCTGAACTTGGGCGATAACGGGGTCGCCAGGTTTGACGCACTGACCTTCGGGTTGGCCCACCAAGTTTCGGCTGATGATGTGCTCGGCCATCGTCATGGGGCGCTGGGTCGTGCTGAGGGGCGCGAGGTCCAACTCGCCGGCTTTGAGCGCCTTGGCAAAGGGGAAGAGGCCCCCATGTTCCACGATGAGTTGCGTGACCGGGTCGTACTGTCCGGTGAATTCAGCCAAGGGGATGGATTCTCCGTTTTGCAATCGCTCAAGCATGCTGTGGTCGCCCATCAACTGGCCGAGGTTGATGTTGTTGCGCTCGTGAATAGGGGCAAAGGATGCGGCGATGACGATGCTGATGCCGGCCCATCGCTCGCACTGGGCGGCCGTTTCTCGGCTCGAGCCGGTGCCTTTGCGCTGCCCGGAGACGATGACTTCGAAATTCCCGTCCTTGAGGGCGTTTTCTCTGAACACTCGCAGACCGTTGTGCATCAAGCCCGCATAGGCGTTCTTGGCGATTTCAGCAGGGTCGTGGTCAAAGCACACCCAGGCAGGGGTCATGACGTCGGTGTTGATGTCGTCGAGCAGGTCATCGACGGTCAAATCCTCCATGCGAAGGTTGAGCCCGTCGTACAGCTGTTGCTTGATGAGGTCCAAGTCTTTGGTGAGGAAAAGCACGCGCTTTCCGGGCGTCAAGGCAATGTTTTGCGCTGGCTTTGTGGCCCCCATGCCTCCCCCTCAAGGCTGTTCACGGGTCATTCGTTCATAATCGGTTCGGGGCGGCTTCTTTGTTGACAAAGGCCGCAAACGACGGCATGTTACGAATTGCTCCATGGATTCTAACGGTGCAAATCGTACCACTTGGGACCCTAATTCATGCTAATTCAATCTGCATTTGGCATGTCATCTTGGCCTGGAGACACATGTGCCTGACGCTAACAAATATCGTGGTTGGGCTGCGTCAACGCAATCAAACTCAGTCGCAACACACCTGCAGCAAGCAGTGCTGAGAGGATGAACAGGGCTGCACCGGTGAACCCTGGCGTACCGATGCCCACACGAATGGTCACCGTGGAGAGTACGAAGCCGGTGTTGCGAGCCAGTTGCGGGAAGTCCGTGATGTGCTTGTAGGACACGAGGAGGATGATGATGTCGGAGAGGATGAGGAAGGTGAAGAAATCAAGGAAAAACACTGTGCGGCTGAGATCGCCTTCACCGTCAAGAGTGCTCAGCGACCACGACGTAAAGGAATACAGCGCCAACAACACATACACACCGGCTAGGCCGCACGCCAGGGCCTTCTTCTGCTGAACGAAGCGCGTCACGCCCTCATCGGTGTCATCGTCGTGTTTTGACGTCAAGGTCACCCGCTTGAAGTACAAGGCCGTGGTGAAGAGCACGAGGAAGGCCACGGCCTCGAGCGCGATGAGCGCCACATCACCGTCCACAGCGCTTCCCGAGGCTTTCTCAACGTCAGCCAGATTCTTGAACATATCACGCACCACGAGCAGGCTCATAACTTCGAACTGCTTTCCAATCGAGATGGAGAAGGATTCGGGGATGGCTCGGATGAGTTCGTAGACCTCGTAGGCGAGGATGATGGAGAAGGGCGTGTAGAGGGCGTCCAAGTAGGAGTCAAAGAAGCCGTTCATCTCAGGGACATCAAAGGACGTGAACTGATGGAGGGTACACGCCAAGACGTGGAGCAAAAAGCCTGCAATCGCTGCGTTGATGGCCCAACCTCGAAGCCGTTCATCGGTGGCCTCACCGAGAACCCGTTCGTAGAGGCTGACGCCGCTCATGCCCGTGCCTCCAGTCCGTCTGCGCTAAGTAGGGCTGTTTTTGCCCAATCCTGCTCAATTGACCACGCCAGCCACCAACACAGGACTTTATTCGCACCTCGTCCGACCACCGAATCATGCCCCCGTCGCCGTTGTTTGGGATGTGGTATCATCCACTCTACACCGATGGCATTCACCCCGAGGCGCGCTTTCCACGTGACCGCTATCGACGGCTGCTTGACCGGTTTCGGGCGACTGACGCCCATCTTGCGATGCATATCAATCAACCACAGCCTATTGAGAAGCCCCTTCTTCTCCTCGCTCATGAGGCGTCGTATGTCGACCGATTTCTCGCGGGGAAACTCACGCAGAAGGAAGAAAAACGCATCGGGTTAACGCCGTGGACGCCGGCGATGATCGAACGCACGCTGGTGCTCATGGGCGGGGCGGTGGAGGCAACCGAATATGCCGTTATGCACGGCAGTATGTCGGGCAACATGGCAGGTGGTACCCACCACGCCCACCGAGACTTTGGTTCCGGCTATTGCGTGTTTAACGACTTGGCCGTGTGTGCGCTGCATGCGTTGGAGAATCTGGGCTTAGAGCGAGTGGCCATCGTTGATTTTGACGTTCATCAAGGTGACGGAACGGCGACTATTCTTGCTGATGAGCCTAGAACTTGCACGATTTCGGTTCACTGTGAGTCGAATTTTCCTTTTCGAAAATCTGTGAGCGACCACGACCTCCCTGTTCCACCAGAATCCAGCGATGAGGTCTACCTTGACGCCGTACGCCAAGCCCTCAAAATCTGCAAGGCGTACGTGCCTGACCTCATCCTCTACCAGGCTGGTGTGGACGGCTTGGAGGCGGACGCCCTAGGCAAACTCAACGTCTCGAGGGCGGGCATGCGGCAGCGTAATCGCCTTGTGTTTGAGACCGCAGAAAGCCTCAATGTACCGCTGGTCGTGTTCATGGGCGGTGGTTATGCTAAGCCGATTGATGCGTCTTTGGACGCTTTTTACGACCTGTTTACGGATGCAGCCACGTGGAACGATTGAACCTGTTTACATGGGTATCGTTGTACACACGGCGCGTTGACGGGACGCCCACGAACACACGTCGTGTCTACATCATCGACTTGCGCTGAAACCGTACGGCCACGAGGAGGGCAAGAAGGGAGAGCCAGAACTCGAACCCAGGCAGCGATGCTTCATCATCATCTTCGCCTCCATCTCCATCCGTGCTACCTTTGTAATGCGGGCATCCGTTTCCGGGCAGTGCTGGGTTGATTTGGTCAGGATTCCAGTATTCCCATTCTTCACACGGCGTGGCCGTATCGTCGAGGGCTTCCCAAACACTGGCGTCGTTTGGATACGCATCGGCGTTGTCGCCCACGCCATCCCCGTCGGAGTCCAGAGTTTCGTTGGAATCGGCTGGGAACGCATCAGCGTTGTCGCCCACGCCATCGCCGTCGGAGTCTTGGGTTTCGTTGGAATCGGCTGGGAACGCATCGGCGTTGTCGCCCACGCCATCGCCGTCCGAATCCTGGGTCTCACTCGAATCGGTTGGGAACGCATCGAAATCATCGGCAACACCATCGCCGTCGGAGTCAAGATAGGGAACAATGATCTCAAACGCATCTTCGCCAGCGAGCATCCGTTCTGAACCATCGTAGACGTAGGCACGCACGTAGACATCATAGGCCATGGTGGTGTTTCCACGCAGCGATTCAACACTCAGGCCGAGGGAGAAGTTGTCTTGTACCTCCAAACCACCCGAACGGTTCCACAGATGACTCACCTGAAGGTCGTACCTTTCGACCGGGGATGCCTCAAAGGATGAATTCTCAAACGCCACCTCGATGTAGGTCTCATCGTGCGTGGATGAAAGCACCGTCCCGTCGATGAACAAGAAATCATTCTCCATTACTTCTGGCTCCACCAGTACATCCAACGAAAACGTCGCTTGGTGTTGGGGCTCAGGTTCCACCCATTCTCCTGTTGCCGGGTCATAGGACCACACACCTTCCCACTGACAGACGTCGTTCTCATCGAGAATGAATTCTCCGCCAGCCGCAATCGCTCCTTCCGGTGCAACGAGCCCCCGGCAAGCGGCAAGGGTGAACTCCATCCAATGCACCGTGGCCCATTGCTCGTCATCGCCTTCGAAGGTTTTGATGTACACGCGTTGGGTGTTCGATGTGTTCGAATACATGTCATCAACCGAGAGCGATAACGAGAATGTGTCCCCATTGCTGAGTGCCTGTGTTTTTGCCCACAAATTTTGCGTGCTGAGGTGGTACTTCATGACGGCGCTGGCTGAGAAATCTTCCTCGGCAAAGGCCACCTCGACATAGACGTCATCGTATTCCGAACCGGAAATCAACGAACCGTTCACCGCAATACTGTCCTCGGTGACCTGCGAACCGTTCAACGCCATGTCAAATTGGAACTCCGGTTCAAGGTCTTCTGAACCGTGGTCCTGCACGACGAAATACATTCGGAATTTTTCACTGAATCTCCCAACCGTATCGTAGGTGATCAATTCAACTCGAATTTGATTTTCAGCCTGCCCATCCGGACTCACGGTCACGTTGGCGAAGCTGTACGACC
>JAYYBT010000061.1:0-4072 GCA_036162675.1 Thermoplasmatota archaeon | reverse complement strand
AACACCCTCGCCAACCTCGGTTCGGGCGGTGATTTCACCCGTTCCCATGATGTGGCCAGAGAGAAGATGGCCGCCGAGTTCGTCGCCCATTTTGAGCGAGCGTTCAACGTTGACTTCATCGCCCGCACAAAGGTCTCCAAGGTTGGTCCGCTCAAGGGTTTCCTGTATGACATCAAACAGCACCCTGTCGCCGTCCATCTCGGTCGCCGTCAGGCAGACGCCGTTGACGGCAACGCTGGCGCCGCGCTCCAATCCTTCGGTGTTCGGTAGGTTGATGGAAAAGGTCCAAACGGCTTCTCCTTTTTCTATAGAAGCAACCGTTCCTCGTCCTTGGACGATCCCCGTGAACAACTTCAGGCCCCCTTCTTTTCCGCACGTTCAAGAATACGGGCGATGATCTTCCGAGTGCCGTCAAGGTCGTCGCTCAGGCCTTCCACCCGCACCACGTCGATGTCGCCGTGGCCACGCTCGTGCAGTGCCTTGCGAATGTTCTCCTCTGCATGCTCCTGGTCGTAGCCGAGTGCAATCACGTGCGGTTCAATCTCGGGAAGGATGTCAAAAATGGGTACGTCGGGAGGGTTGCCCACCACCACGCTGTCCACTGGTTTGAGGCCAGCGACCATGCGGCGACGGAGGTCTTGATTGGTCACCGGTTCGTGCTTTCGCTTGCGAACGGTGTCGTCGTGAGCCACCACCACCGTGAGATGGTCGCCCAGAGCTTTGGCTTGCTCCAAATAGTGAAGATGCCCGGCGTGAAGGAGGTCAAAGACACCGACGGCAAGGATGCGCTTCATAGGACCACCAATCACGGGTTGGGTTGTTGCTTCATGAGGATGACGGTGAGGATTCAACGCCAAGTGCGGCGACGACATCAGCACCTTCGAGGAAAGGTATGCCTCTTGCTTCAGCCCATGTTCGGGCATCAGCGACAGGCAGGGCATGGTCGCCATCGGGCTGCAACATTTCGGCACCGATGACGACGGGAGCGGTCCCGGCGAGACGGGCGAGACCAACAGCGAGTTCCGTGTGGCCCTGGCGAACACCAAGACCGCCTTGGGCCTCTCTGCACACCGGGATATGGCCCGGCGTTCGGAATTCTTCACCGAGCAGTTTCATCGCCGGCTCACCTGATACGTCGTCGGCCAAGCAAGTGGTTGCTAACTCTGCAAATCGGCGGGTGGTCAAAGCGCGGTCGTGGTCGGTGATACCGGTGTATGTTTCCCGGTGGTTGATGGAGAGGGTGAAGGCGGAGCGAGCATCGTAGCGAAGGTCGTTCGTGATGAGGTGATTGAGCACTGGGTTTCGTTCAACGGCATCGGGTGTGGTGTGCAGGTCTTGCAGGAACGGGAGCCCAAAGCACTCGCCGACCTCGTCGCCAATGGCGAGGAAGAGCAAACCCCCACAGTCTTGGCGCAGTTGTCGCATGGTGGCCGGTTGTGCCATGGCTGCAGGGAATAAGAGGTCGGTTTCTCCTTCTCGCTTTTCTGAATCGAACAGGCAGACCGGGTGGCCCTTTTGGAACGCATCAACGGCGCGTTGAACGTGGGGCTCCATGTGAGCCGCTCCGGTCTCACCTTCATGAAGAGTCGTATGCACTCACTCTTGAAAATCGCCCGAGACGGCCAAATTAGCGGACAGCCAACAGAAAGGGATTATCATGTGATGTCCCTTGGGTCGGTTTCGGGGGGAGGGAACGAATGTCAATCAAACTCGGACCAGCAGGCGTTCCACTTTCGTGCAAGGGCCGAACCATCGTTGAAGGAATGGACGATATCATCTCCTTGGGCCTTGAGACCATGGAAGTGCAAACGGTCCGCATGGTGGCCCCTCAGCACTTTGAACAATACTGGCAAGCCGGTGTCCTCGCCAACAAGACCGACTTTGAGATGAACATTCACGGCCCCTACTACTCGGAACTGCTCGGCGGCAAGGTTGAGCGAGGACGTTCGCTCGCAAAAATCGAAGCGACGCTGCAAGCCGCTCGGACCATCAACGCTCGCCACATCACGCTCCACACCGGGCACTACGGCGACTTCGGTCGAGGACAAGCCGCGAACGAACAAGTGGCCAACGTCTTTTCGGGCATCGTGGACCGAATCCACGAAATTTGGCACGACGATGAGGACGAATTCCCCGTCTTCCCGTGGATCAAAAACGGCACCCCCTCAAAAATCGGTGTTGAGACCTCGGGGCGACAAGAACTCTGGGGCAGCCTCGAAGAGGTCCTTGAGGTCGTCAACCACGTTGAAGGCACGGTTCCTGTGCTCAACATTGCTCACATTCACGCTCGTGGCCACGGTCAAATGCGAACCTCCGAGGATTACGGTGAACTCTTTGACGTCGTGCGTGAGAGCATCGGAACCAAGGAATTCTACTGCCACTTCTCAGGCGTTGAGCACCGCACTGGAAACGCCATGCATTACACGCAAATCAAAAAATCCGACCTGAACTTTGAGCCTTTGGCGGAATTCATCGTTGAGGACGGTGGATGGCTCGACATCACCCTCATTTCCGATTCTCCACTCCTCGAACACGACGCCATGTACATGATGCAGAACATCGAGAAGTCCCGCCACAAGCAACTTGAACGCAAAGCCCGAGAGGACCGTCGCCGCGCATTGGCCTTGCAAACGGGCAAGAGCGAAGAAGAGCTGCGCTCCAAAGAAGCCCAAATCGCACAGGCCCGCAAGACAACATCTCAACCTGCTGAACCCGCCGAGGAGGCCCCAGCTGCGGAACCCGCCAAGGAAGAGAGCGCCCCTGCAAAGGCTGAGAAGGCCCCCAAGGCCAAGGCCAGCAAGGCAAAGAAAGCGACGGCGAAGTCCGAAGAAAAGGACGAGGACGATGTCTTCGACTTCGATGAGGAAGACGACGATTTGTTCTGATTGGCCCGGTGGAGGACCGGCGCAAATCCACCGTTTCCGCCCCGATGTTGCCCGAAATGGTATAAACCAACGAAGGGGCGAAGTTGCCGATTGACATGGCACACATCGCGGTCTTGGGATTGGGAAACTGGGGTACAGCCATCGCCCGATTGTGGCTCTTGGAAGGCCACAAGGTCAAGGGATGGACCATTGAGCAAGAAGTCTACGAATCCATCACCATGAGCGAAGTGAACGAGAAATACCTCCCGCACCACCCTGTCCCTGGCTTGGATGCGACCATGCACCTTGGTGAAGCCATTGACGGCAGCGAAATCATCGTCCTCGCTGTCCCCTCATCGGTGATTCTCGACGTCATGGAGGACGTGCTGCCCCACCTGCAACCAGGTCATGTTCTGCTCGACTTGGCCAAGGGGCTGGCGCCAGGAAAGCGGCTGATTTCCGAGGCCATTCACACACGGCTCAAGGAAGAAGGAAAGACCAATCCACTTGCGGTGTTGACCGGACCCACCATCGCTCCCGAAGCGGCAGGCGGGGTCATGACCACCGCCTTGGTGGCCAGCGAAGACCAAGCCATCGCCCAACGCCTCGCCCAGACCTTGAGCACGCCCAGTTTCATCCTCCATCCAGCCAGTGACCCCGTGGGTGCCGAACTCTGGGGCGCCTACAAGAACGTCGTCGCCTTGGCTTGTGGCCTTGTTGACGGACTCAAGCACGTTGGTGATTTGGGCGGTGATAACCTCAAAGCGGCCATTTTCATGTCTGGATTCAAAGAAGGGTGCTTGCTCCTGGCAGAATTGGGCGCACGAGCAGAGGTGGCCTTCGGCCCCGCAGGCTTGGGCGACATGTACGTCACCGCCACTTCACCGCACGGGCGAAACCGTTCGATGGGTGAAAAACTTGGAACGGGTTTGACGTTGGACCAGGCGTTGGATGAAATGCACATGGTCGCTGAAGGTGTTCGTGCTTGCCGGATGTTTGTTGAGCGAGCCGAGGATGCCGGCCTTTCCATACCCTTTACCAAAGCGCTCAACACACTGCTGAACGGCGATATTGACGCTGAAGAATGCTGTCGTCGTATGGTCGCATTGGGATGAGCCGTATCGGTGACATTTTGAGGCGAAGCCCTCTGTGGGAACCATGGCCGACGAGTTGACGGACTTTGAAGCGAAGTTGTTGAAGTGGCTTGC
>JAYYBT010000060.1:0-18858 GCA_036162675.1 Thermoplasmatota archaeon | reverse complement strand
TGGAGATGCTTTACGACCGCAGCGGCGATTGTGAGGATTCCAGTGCCTTGTTCATCAGTTTGGTTGAGTACCTTGGCTACGATGCTGGCTTGATGTTGGGCATGGTCAAGGCCACCGAGGAGGATGAATGGGGCGGCCATGCCTGGCCCGTCGTCGCTTTGGACAACCACGAAGGTTGGAGCATCAACGGCGTGGGGGCGAAATCTAATCTGACCTATTATTTCGTGGAATCCACCGCCTATTATGAAGGCTCAAGCGATATCGGCGTCAACCCTTGGTACGAGATTACGGATGAGGCCTTCTACGACGTTGAAGAATAACGTCAGAAATCACGTGAGGACTTCGAGCAGGCGATCTTGCTCTGCAGCCATGCGCAGTTCCATGGCGATACGGCGCCCGCTCGACATGGGCTTTCGCCACGTGGCGTTGCCGTAGGGGTGGCCGACACTGACGTGGACGTTGGTGCCGCCGCCGAGGCGAGGAGCAACGTCGTAGATGTAGTAGTTCATGTCCTTGTCAATACACGTTTGGAGGCAAAACGGACCGATGATGCCCGGGTCGTAGTGTTCCTTGCTGGCTTTGATGAATTTCTCTCCGAGCTCAAACGCCTTCTCAAGGAGAGATTCTCGGATGGTGGCGGTGTTGTGGCCAACAACGGTCATCTCGGGAATTTGCTGGTGAATCGGCATGGTCATTTGCTGCGGTGCTGGGAGGCGAACATGCCCGTCGAGTGAGGATTCAAATCGCCAGTCAACGCCAAGCAATTCCAAGCGCTCGCCTTCTTCAGCGAGGGGGCTGTAGAAGAAATTGAGGTTGAACACGGGGCCGATGACGTAGCGCTCAATTCGTGCACCGTCAAGGGAGGCTTGGTCGATGACGCCTTCGGCGAGGAGCGCAGCGGATTTCTCTTGGTATTCTTTGTAAGATGCGCAGGTGAAGAAGCCGCGCTCGAGTTTCTTTTGGGCGTGGTGAAGTTTCACGATAACGAGGCAATCAATGTCCTCCGGGTTGTCAATTTTTTCGGGATAGGGCAGGCCGGCCTTTTCCAAAATCCAGTAGTAATCTTGGTCTTCGGTCCGTTCCTCCATTCGCAGCATATTTCGTGAGCCAAACATGGGCACACGGAAGTTGTCCTCGATGTCGCTGATGGAGGAATAGGATGTAAACGAGCGGTTTGGGATGTAGATGACGTTTCGCTTGCGCATTTCTTCTTGCATTTCAGGAGCGAGGACATCGTTGAATTCGTTGAGCACGATGGCCTTGTCGACCATGCCACGAACAACACGTCCGGATGAACTTCGTTGTGTTTTGAAATAATTGGCGTAGGTTTTGTGCCGTCCTTCCTTGCAGTAGGCGACGGTTGGAAAGCCCTCCTCGATGGCGCCGTCGCAGATGTCCAGCGCTGAGTGGGAGGCGGTCATGCCAATGCGAAGTTTGAGGCGGTCGTACTCTTTGACGATTTCAGCGATGTCGGATTGACCAATCATTACAACCACGTCCAGTTAACTTCCGTTGTTGGAGGTTTTTGATGTATCCGCACGGTTTTGTTCAGTCAAAACGCTGGAGTTGCATCAATTCCTCAGTCGAAAGCGTCTCACCAGCGAGCAACTTGGCCATCAAATCTTGCGTTTGGTCGCTGGCTGCTGGGCGTTGGCCTTCTCCTGCGCTGGCACCTCGCATGGCACGGAGGATGTCCTGGATGGAGTGCAAGCATCGCAGCGAGACGATGTAGAGGCTGTGCTCTTTGTCGGCTTCCTTCTTTGAGGTTCGGAGTTTGCGGTGGGCTGCTTCGGCCTTCTCGCGCTGGCGGTCAACCTCTGCATTCCATTGGAGCATGTTATCGTGGGCGCTTTGAGCGGCTTCAGCAGCTTCTTTGACGGCGTTGTGAGCTGCTTCTTGGAGGGCCATGGCCTCTCGGAGTTCACCGCTTCCCTCGGCACTCTCGGTAGCGACTTGGGCTTCCTTCAACGCCTTTCGCTTGGCGTTCAATTCCTTCATTTTCTTGAAGTATTTTCGCTCGTTTTTGCCTTGGTGCTTTCCTTGCTCAAATTCTCGCTCCAAGCGTTCCATGGTTCGGGTCAAGGATTGAACGGTGTCGGGACGAATCGGACGTCCTCGTCGGTCAAATTGCTGAGGTTGTTCGGGTTGGCCGGCGCGCATGGCATCCTTTGCTTCACGCACGGCTTTGTTGGCTTCCTCTCGCTCTTTTTTCTTCTCTCGAACCATTTCGTTCATTTGGTCTCGAAGGTCACGCTGTTCTCGAACCTGGACGATGAGTTCTCGAACTTCGTTGTTGAGTTCGTTTCGGGTGGAGGTGTAGGTCTTGGTTTTCTCGTTCCAATCGTCTCGAATTTCGCGATGTTGCGTTGCTTTTTTGTCAACCATTTTTCGTCGCTCGTCAAGAAGATCTTTGAGTTCTGCCATTCTTCATCTCACCTGGTCTGGGGAGGATTCCCACCCTCCCGCAAGTTGGCGACCAACCACCCCCATTTAATCCTTCACGGGCGGGTCTGCACCCGTTTTGTCCCGGATTTAGGTTGGCCACTCGAGATTTTGCAAGGCACGACGAACATTCCCGAGGTTGCATGAGCGCTCACAAACCGTCATCAGGACGCGCTCTTCAATCGGTTTGAGTATCAGATAGCCTGATTCCATCACCACGGTGGTCAGGGCTTCCTCGGGTGCTTGGTTGGCCAATGCATTCCACGATTCAACAAGGGCTGAATCAACTTCATTTGGCGAGGGTTGGGAAAACACAACGAATCCATCGGATTCGACAAGAAGAACGGTCCGTACGCCATCAAGGTCCGTCAACCCTCGAAGCACGGCTTCAATCATGACCCCAACTTCTTGCCTCGGTGAATAGTCCTTCTCAATCCGAAGGAGGCACGAGGGGCCCTCGCATCATGTAGCCCAATCCAGATTTGTAGTAGCCGTGTAACTCTTGCTGCACCGTTAATCCTCGGCGCGTGTAGAATCGCTGGGCGGCAACATTGTCTGCTTTGACCTCAAGTTGGACATGGCGGAACCCCTTGGCCCATGCTTCCGCAGTAAATCGGTCCCATGCACGTGAGCCCATTTTCTGACCCTGATGTTGGCCCCCAATCACGAAGGCTGCAACCCTCACGATATCGTCTTTGAACGGGGTTGCCCACATGACGCCCTGCACGGTCCGCGGGGGCGCCTCGTCCAGGTCGACGAGCAAGAGGTTCGCATCCCAAACGGGGATGGGAAGATGGCGCACGGATGGCTCGGCGTAGATTTCACCCGTCTCATTCTTGAAGAGTCGGATGACATCCTGGACGGCTGCTTCGGGGAAATCAAGCGGCCGGTCTCCGGGTATCCAAGCCATTCTCGGCATGCCGATCAGTCTCGCTTTCGGGGGGAGGTCTGCCGCTGGCCACGGCGGGGTTGTGATGTCCGCATGGACTTCTTTTGCCGCTGTTTTGGTTTTGTCGCAGATGCGTTGCTGGTCTCGAGTTCCATCAACCCGCCGTGTTCGAGCATGGACGCAAATTCCTCCATGGTTAAGGCTTCACCTGCAAGTAAGCGTTCATTGACTTCGGGATTGGGTTCCGGTACCGGATTGACCGGCGCGGCGTTCACTTTTTCCAAGTAGGCTTTGAGCCGTCCGGCCTCCGTTCGTTGAGCTTTGGCGCCCGAGCGGTGCTGATTGATGAGTTGAGCCAGGCGTCGGTCGTTTTTGTTGACCGCTTTAACGGTCTCCAAGAGGTTGGTCCTCGCTCGATGAAGCGAGGATTGGACATACTGCTCTTCGGGGTAAATTTCCAAGATGGCCTGAAGTTCGAAGAAGCGTGAGAAGTATTCCATCTCGTTGGCCAAACTGGTTGAATCGGAGGGCGTAAGCGGGGCGGTCAATTTCTCGTAAAAATCTCTCATCGTGTGCAACACGCGGTGTCGGGGCAGAACCAATCGTTCCACAAGGGCATCCCTGCGGGCGAGGCAAGCGTCAAAATCGGCTTTTTGCTCAAGGGCAAGTTCAACGAGACTACCTTGGGTTTCGAGGTCCAACTTGGGGGCCTGATCGCTTTTGTTCACGGCGAATTTGATGGTCTCCGAATGAATTTTTTTCTTCTTATACAACTCAAGAAGTTGGCTTTCTGTGGCAGAGAGTTGAGCCAATGCGGTCTCGTACATGGCCTCAACCTCTGCGGTCTCCTTTTGCTGTAAATCAGCAAAAAGCGAGGATGATTTAGCGCTCACGCACGGTCCTCCTTTTCTGAGTTGAGTCGCTTGGCTTCCGAATAACTTGAGGCGCCACCGATTCGAACACGTTCTGCATCCTCAAGGAGGTGCCCCCACTCACCATCTGCTAACTGCTGCCAGAACCCAATCGCTTCTTGGCAGTCGCTGATGTTGTTCTTGATGGTTTGAAGGCGCGAGGCAGAACGCCGACGGAATTGTTCATTCTCGTCATAGGTGTGTTGGGCTTTGAGGAGGTCCTCTTCGCTCATTTTTGAATCGCTGCTGTCCGCCTGGAGGGCCTTCAGTTCCTCACGTGAGGTCTTGGCGAGTTGATATGCGCGATCGTTTTCTTCCTGGCGCAATTCCAATTCTTTTGGGAGTTGGGCCGCCAGCTTTTCGCGTCGTGCCAAGATTGACTTGATGAGGTCGGCAGGCAAAACGGACAACAATTCCCGTGCCTGCATGGATTTTGGGGGTTGGTTCAATGTAAAAGAATCAACCGCTTGCCCCTTCTACCGCCGCGAAGGTGAAGAACCACGAGATTCACGCCCTACCATGGAGGGGGAACGCCGTTCACAACGGGGCGTCAGTCTCCTCCTTGGAATGCTGTTTGTATTCTCTACCTTTCCCGGTGTGCAAGCCCAAGCGGGCGAGGTTCTCTTTGAGGAGGCTTCGTTGAGCATTGGGGATTACATGAGCTTCGAAGGAGAGGACCTGTCGTTTTCAGTGGAACTCCACGAATTGAGCGGCGGAGCTGCAAACATTACGCTGTATCTTGTGGTCGCCACCCTTGAGGGTGTTGAACTCTCAAACACGAGTCAGGTTCTCAGTGAATTTCAGGCACTAGAGGAGCGAAACATCACCGGAACATTTGTCGGTCTTCCCTTTGGATTCAGCACGGTCTCAATTTCTATAGAAGGCGATGTCGGTTCAAACACCAGCACTCATCAATCCGAGTTGTCCCGTACCGTACAACGGCTCCGCCCGCTTGCCATCAGCCTTGGCGGTGCATCGAGTGTTCTCGCCAACCCCGTTGATGCCGCAGGGGAATCAACAGGGAATTTGACCCTTCATGATGGAGACAAGGTCGAAGTCGTGTTGCCCATCATCAACGACGGGGATGTGAACTGGACCGGTGCGGTGGAACTCCATCTGACAAATCAAATCGCAACCGAGACGGTTGTGCTCAGCGACGTCGCTGTTGAAGCCTCCACCTCTCAGGTTGTGACGCTGGCACCGACGATGACCTTGGCCGAAGGCCTGTTGAATTGGAGCGTCGTCTTGACCAATGCCAGCATGAGCCAGACCGGAACCCACACGCTGAACGGGTCATGGGATGTAGGTCCTCCACCTCTTCCAATGCTGGAAGGTGTCGTTGACACCAACGCCGACGAGGTGCAAGCAGGTGATGACTTGACGGTATGGGTAACGGTTTGGAACAACGGCACTGTGTCATTCACGGGTTCAATTTCATGTGTTGCAGACGGTATAGAAGTGTTCAACACATCCTCCATCGGACTCAATGCAGACGCCAATGCATCGTGGTCCTTCACGCTCACTGCCAAACCGATGCTCCTCGAATGCGATGCTGGAGGGGCCCGCATAAGCGATGCATCAGCGACGCCGTTCCAAGCAACCGTTGACATGCCCTCCGCTGTTTTCCAATCCGCAGGAACCACAACGCCCACTTACAACGGAGGTCCTTGGCACAAAGGCGACCACGTCGAAGCCAATTTGTTGCTCAGGAATATCGGAGATGTTGATGGTCGTGTCCGCCTTGTTTTGTCAAGCGGAACATCCACAGCACAGGGCGACTGGGTTGAGATGGAGCAGGGTGCAGCAGGAGAAATCAGCGCCTCCCTGCAGTTCCTCGAGGTGGGTGAAACTCAATTATCGTGGACACTCGAGAGCGACAACGGTGTCGTTGATGGTCTTGACCAAGGGTCGACGACCTTTGTCATCAAGGAACAACAATCCGTTCAACTTTCATTTGCAGAGGTGAGCCGCACGGAGAACGCTGAGATTGACTTGACCTTGCACATCGACCTCGACGAAGGCAAGGACAGGGAAGTCCGACTCCAGGTTGGTTATGAGGCGGGCGGTTCCACGATTTTCCTCCAAGAAAACGACCTTCAACTCCAGCAAGGCCTGCTGGAATTGTCCATGGTGTTTGGCGACGTTCCAGCAGACCGCCTCATCGCCCAACTTTCGCCCATTGACTGGTTGATTGGGCCGGGTCCACTCGCCGTAACCGCCTCGTTGCCTGCCGACGAAACGCAATTTTGGTTGGCATTTTCCGCTACAACGGACCCGATTCGGCCAATTGAGGGCGAAGCCACCACCGTTCGGTTGACCTTTGAACAATCAGGCCCATCTCTTGATGTTTCAGGTGAAGTATGGCTCATGGATGCTTACGGCACTCGCCTTGCAAAGACCACCTCTCCTGACTGGGACGGTCAATCATCCACTGAATTGGAGGTTGAGTTGGTTTGGCCAAAGGGCAGCAATGTAGCCATACAAGCCCTTTGGCACATCGATGGAACGGTGGTTTCTGCCGAAACCACCTATGTCTCGGGTGAAGCTTTGGTTGAGACCTCTTCTGAATGGCCCATTGGGGCGATGCTTTGGGGGCTTGCTTTGGGTGGAGCAGTCGCCTTGGTTCTTCGCCTGCGGGCCCAAAAGAGTGCTGAACCGACCCGTTCCTCTCCCATCCAAGCATCCGCTCAGAACGCGTCCTCGAAGCCGGCATCGAAACATCAAGAAAAGCGAGAGGTTTCATGTCCGGAATGCAACCGACGCCTGCGTGTCCCTGTTGACTATGAGGGCTCGGTTGGATGCCCCGATTGCTCCCACAAATTCAGGGTCGAACCGGAACAAATCGAACGCCCACGAGAGGAAGAAGAGGATGACCTTGAGGTGGAGGTTCAACCAGAATCAAAGGCACCGGTGAGTGAAAAGGTCGAGATTTCGTGTCCTGACTGTTCCCAATCGCTTCGTATTCCTTCGTCGTATGAAGGCTCGGTTCGATGTCCAGCGTGTACAAAAATATTCAAAGCACACGAAGGAAAGTAGACGATGAGGAGGCATCAGCGATGGTGGGCCATTTTCAAGAATTTGAAGATGAATACCTCGAGATGATGTACGAATTTCACGAGGACGAACCTGGAGGCATGGTGCGAACAGGCGACCTCGCTGCAAAGTTGGATGTCAGCCCTGCTTCGGCCACCGAGATGGTCCAGCGCCTGGCTGCACGCGGCTACCTTGAGTACATCCCCTACAAAGGAGCACGACTCACAGAAGCAGGTTTGGTGCACGGGCAGAAAATGAAGCGAAGGCATCGTTTGGCAGAGATTTTGCTTGACATCCTGCCCTATGACGGCAACCCCCACGAGACGGCTTGTCGCCTCGAGCACGCCATCGATGACGACATGGAGGTGGCGCTTTCTCGTTTGATCACACCAGAGACAAAAGACCCCAGCGGACGAGATATTCCACAACCCACACCCGACATTGCTGCGCGTCTTTCCAAGCGCTCATCAGCGGTCTCGTTGATGAACCTCAACACGGACACGCCGGCGACGCTCTCAGCCATTTTCATGGCGGCGGATGAGGCACAAGCCCTCGATGCGGGAGGTTTTCGTGTCGGTTCCTCCATCGTTCGAACGGGACCCGATTCCTTTGTTGCCGACGGACAGGAAGCCATTCTTTCGGAGCGTTGGATGAACAGTGTTTTTGTTGAAATCATCAACGATACGGTGTGAACACTTTAGAACAGAGCAATTCATCCCGAACCATGGCAGAAGACGCCCCGTCTGAACTGGACGGCGAAGATACTCCTCCATCTACGAGTGAAGAGCGATTCGGTTTTCGACTCTCGGAATCCATCGTCCATGCCATCGACCGACAAATTGTCAGCTCTGGTCTGCGACTCATCATGTTCTTGCCGGCGTTCGGGGCGTTGATGTATTTCTCAACATGGGCCTTTTCTCAATCATCGCCCACGTTTTGGCTGGACAACATCGAGCCAAACCTCGGGATGGGATTCGCTACGTTTACTGCGAGTCTTTCGTTTGTGGTGGTCCTGGGCTACATCCTTGCTGTCAGCTTCCACCGATACCGCGTGAATATTTCCCTGTCCACCTTCCACGAACGCGTTGAAGCCTCAAACAGCGAACATCGCTCGGTGCAATCCCTTCACGGTTACGACGGCCTGCTGTATCAGCTCCAAACAGCGATGGCTCATCACACCAAATCCCTCATCCTCGCTTTCGGCGCGGCCTTGATGCTCATCGGCGTGTTTTGGTACGGTACGGGGACCATCTTTGGGAACTTGTTTTTGTTAATCTCTGCCTCCTTCCTGCTGCTCTCTTTTGGTCAGCATCTTCCTACCCGTTCCACACCCTTCAACATGGTTGAGCAAACGGGCTTGCTGCCAGCCTACACGCCTCCAGTCCACCCTTCAACCCTGAACATGGTGTTCAGCGACCTCATCAAGACGCACATGGACCCACTCCTCCGCTCGCAATACGATGAATACACCAAGGTCCTTGAAGCATGTTTCAAGCGGGGCGTCAACCGACACTTTGCGCATGAGAAATTTCTCATGACACTGTATCGGCATGCAACAGGACTCGACCGGAAGACCTTGGAATTGGAAATGAGTGAAATTTTGACCAAGAAAGGAATGGAACACGTGTTTTCACATGAGACGTTCACTCTTGAAGCATGGTTGGTGTTGCTCGGGCTCATCAATCAGCGTTGTCCTGCCTTCTTCCGCATGGTCGACCGCCTCAAGCAAGACCTCGAAAGCGGACGAAAGCCGGCGATGTCGGATTTGATTTTTGAAGTGGACATGGAAAACGTCGTCACGGACAAAGCGAACCTCTTCACGCTCTTCCACAATCTTTCAGATAAAACCAGGACCGTGGTGTTCCGCGTACAAACGCCGAATTTTGAGCCGAAGGATTTGGCGTTGACCTACCGCCTTGAACCCGGTGAAAAGTACTGGTGGTCGGCCGAGGCTCTCCCTCTGGCTACGGAAGGCAACGACGATGTTCTTGGGAAGATGTCGGGCCTGCTCAAGGACAGCACGGTTTCATGGCAGACGCTGATTCCCACCACCACAGGTGATGCCACCGTTTCCGTTCGTTTGGAAGAGACCAACGGCGAGTTGCTTCTTGGGCGACAGATCAACGTCCGCGTCCGTGCTGAGTTCCGCCAGTGGTTGAGGAGCACCAGCACTTACGTTGCCTACCTCTTTGGAGGCTTAGGATTGGTGTCTGCTGGAATTCTTCTTCTTTTGGAAGTCTTTGGCGGTTTTACCGCTTAATCCGAAGATTTTGGCGAGCCACAGCCTTGAAATGGTGTAGGTGGTGGACACGGTCATGCGCGGGATGCCAAGGGACGCTGAGCCGAACCCAGACGCCGACAAGTTGTCGGAACTTCGGGATATGGAAGCCAAGGTTCGTCGCTTGCGAGATACGCGCAACAATCTGCGCGACCAAGGTAGAGCAATGGCGCAAAAGCGCAACGCTGTTCAGGACCAATACAAGGAACACCGAGAGAAACTCGACCTCATGAAGGCCGAGTTGGACGCCATTCACGCCGAACGCAACGCCCACAAGGCCAAGCGAGACGCCATCAATCAACAGCTACGAGACCTCTTTTCTCAGGCCAAGGGTCGTCGTGGTGAACACGGGGAAAAGAAATCAGCCACGGCTGAATACTCTCACCTTATCAGTCAAATCAGCAACCTTGAAGAAAAATTCCAAACCACGTCTTCCAGCACGAAAAAGGAAAAGGAAACGATGGAACAAATCAAGCGAATGAAGCGCCGAGCCGATGAGTTGGAGCCCGAGGTGGCCAAATTCGAGATGGTCTCGGTCGACCTCTCCAACCTTGACGAAGCCATTGCAACACTGAAAGCAGAATCGGATGATGCACACAATCTCTTCGTTGACGCACTGAAGCGTGCCGACGAAAAGTGGGCCGGATACAAGGAAGCACTCGATCACCGCAATTTCTTGAAAGCAGAAGGCGACCGTCATCACACCGAATCGGTGGAATTCCATGAGAAGGCGAACGGCGTTCACGAGAAAATTGAGGAGATGATGGTCAACGTCAACAAGGCACGAGACGAGTTGAACATGGCTCGCCAAGAGCGAGAATCCTGGATCACCGACCACAACAAAGCGGTCAAGGCAGAGATGAAATCGGGTGCTGAATCCGATGAAGTGGCGGATATGCTCGTTGAATCCCTGCTCAATGACGGCGAGTTGGTCTTCGGTGGTGTGGGCAAAGATGACGGCGCCAAGACCAAGAAGCGAACGTCCGGCTCTTCAAAGAAGAAGAACATGCGCCGCATGGGCCCCATTCGTCGACGCTGAGGGCCTGCGATGTTGGGCATCATCATGGCGGGTGGCCAAGGCTCTCGTTTGATGCCGCTCACCGCTACTCGTCCCAAACCGATGGTTGAGGTTCTTGGCCGTCCGGTGATTGACTATGTCAAGGACGCCATGGTTGAAGCCGGAATTCACGAGATTGTGGTCACCACCGGCTATCGTGGTGAGCAACTTCAGTCCCATGTTGAATCCTGGTCGGACCCATCGGGTCCGGTGAATGCACGCATCAATCAAGAAGCAACGCCGATGGGCACGGCCGGAAGCGTTGGCTTGTTGAGGGCGTCGGTTCAATCCACCTGCGTGGTGGGTTCTGGGGACGCCGTGGCTTCCTTTGACATCGCTTCCTTGCTCGATGCTCACCGGCGAAACAACGCAAAGGTGACCATGGCGTTGTGGGAAGTGGAGAACCCTTCCGAATTCGGTATAGTCGGATTATCGGCGAGCCCAAAGGGTGAGGTCGACGGTGGACTTCGAGAAGGATTTATTCGTCGTTTTTTGGAAAAACCACGTCCCGAAGAAGCCTTTAGCAATGTCATCAATGCTGGTTTGTACATTCTTGAACCCGAGGTGTTTGAACACATTCCAGTCGGTGAAAAATTTGATTTTAGTAAGCAACTCTTCCCAACATTGCTTGAACTCGGTTGGCCAATGTATGCCCAAACCATTGACGGCGTTTGGTTTGATGTTGGTCAGCCGTTTGAACTCATCAAGGCCCAATCAACCTTGATGTCCCGATACGACGAACTTCCATTCACCTACCCCCAAGGGTTCGATGAGAATGACGGCGTGCTGATGGCGCAGAGCGTGGAGTGCCAAGGCGTTGTTGACAACGCCGTTCTCGGCCCAGACTGCAAGGTCGGCCAGGCCGCCAAGATATCAGCCTCCCTTCTCATGAGAGGGTGCCAAGTCGGCCAGGGTGCTCAAGTCGTGCACTCTGTGTTGGGCGTGGGTGTTGTTGTTCCGTCCGACTGCATCGTTGAGAATTGTGTGATTGGCGACGGTGCTGTCCTTGACTCGGAACGCCGATACGTTGGAGAAAAAGTTGAGCATTTTTCTTGAGCGTCGTGCAAGACACTATGTAGGGTAAATTCTCGCCAGCCTTTGATAACATGGCTGGAGCACCCAACCGCACCTATGACCGAACGTGGGCAGAGATTGAAGACATGCTTGAGCAAGCGACGACCAAGATGAACGAGTGGAAGTCCTGGTACGAAGCGTGCAAAGACGAGGACGACAAAGAGGGCATGAAGGAAGCAGCCCGAAATCACAAAGCCTTGCAGGGTGTGGTCAAGACCCTCAAGTGGACCTTGGGCGAGGAAGGAATTTCCGACCCGTTGAATTGATTCACCAGCCACGCTGGTCGAGGCGGACCTCGAGCGTTTCCAGTTCATCGCCTTTCATTGGAATACCTTCCATCATGGCCATGGCTTCTGCGACCTTGCTGGGTTCATCGTAATGAGCGGTGGCCATCACAATGGCGTCGGCCATGGTTGGTGGGTCGCTGGATTTGAAGATGCCAGAACCCACGAAGATGCCATCCATACCCATGCGCATCATGAGCGAAGCATCAGCCGGTGTGGCGATGCCGCCCGCTGAAAAGGTCACCACGGGCAGTCGGCCCAGTCGGTGAACGTCATCAAGAACGGCACGAACGCCGTTGTGCATCTCCTCGTCAATCGCGCCAAACGGTGTCATGAGGTGCGTGCCGGGAAGTTCGGAATGCGAGGACAACACTCTGTAGCGCTCCATGATTTTCTCCGTGGCGAGGTCAAGACCGTGGTCGTCAAGGGATTGAATTTGCTGAATTTCCTGATCGATGAGGCGAGCGTGGGTGACGGCGGCAACCACGTTGCCGGTGCCGGCTTCTCCTTTGGTTCGAATCATGGCCGCCCCTTCCCAAATTCGTCGGACGGCCTCGCCCAGTCCGGTCGCACCGCAAACGAAGGGAATGTCGTACTCGTGTTTGTTGATGTGGAAATAGGGGTCGGCAGGGGTCAAGACTTCGCTTTCGTCAACCATGTCAACGCCCATGGCTTCGAGGATTCTGGCCTCGCCGTCGTGTCCGATTCGGGATTTGGCCATCACCGGGATTGAGGTGCAATCGAGGATACCTTGAATCATGTCGGGGTGGCTCATTCGGGCCACGCCACCGGCTTTTCGGATGTCTGCAGGAACTCGCTCAAGCGCCATGACGGCCACGGCTCCAGCGTCTTCAGCGACGGCAGCCTGCTCGGGGTTGACCACATCCATGATGACGCCACCTTGCTGCATTCGTGCAAAGCCACGCTTGAGGAGGTCGCTCCCCATTCGGAGTTGTGAAAAGTCGGTTTTCATGGTGCTCAAGCCTCCCTAACCGCCCTCCCTTATGACGGTTGGTTCGTGTCCGTGTGATGAGAGAATTCAGTCAGCGAGAACGGGAGAGTCGCCTTCGGCGATCTCGGCATCGACGGATTCTTCGGCGTTGCGGTCAATCCATGCTTCTTCGCCTTCTGGAACATCGGTGTCTGCAAAGATGGCGTCAACAGGGCACTCTGGAATACAAGCGCCACAATCAATGCATTCATCGGGGTCGATGACAAGGTAGGTTTCTGCTTCACGGAAGGCTTCAACCGGACAAACGGCAACGCATTCCTGATACTTGTGGTCAACGCAGGCAGAGGTTACGACGTGGGGCATTTGGATTCCTCAACCAATGCTCGTCGGATGCTCTACTTAACTCCTTGTCAACGGCAGAATTGGGTTTCGGGGGCACGAAAATTCAGCGCTTGGAAGACCGAGTGTACGCCCGCAGGAGTCCCACCAGCACCATGCCCCCCACCAACAGAACCTCAATTGGGTACCGGGTAAGCAGCGATGCTCGGTTGTCAGTCTGGTCGCTTGAGTCCAAGGGTTGCCTCGTTTGGTCTTCTTCCACGATGGTGGTGTTCTCAGCCGGTTGTGGTGTATCATCGCACGCATCGGGCAGGCCGTCCATGTCGGCGTCAGCATTGTCATCGCCTGCTGGGCAGATGTCTTCGCTGTCGGCAACACCGTCACCATCCGTGTCGAGCAGTGGGTCGCAACCGTCGGGCAATGAGTCGCTATCCGCATCAACCAGGTCGTCGTGTCCCTCACAGAGGTCGTCGCTGTCGGGAACGGTGTCGTTATCGCTATCGACCAATGTATCACAAGGCTCGGGCAGGCCGTCGTTGTCATCGTCCACTGCGTCGTCGTGGCCTTCGCACAAATCCACACTGTTCGCCACGCCATCGCCGTCGCTGTCCACCAGTGCATCGCAGGCGTCGATGATGCCGTCGTTGTCCTCGTCCACCGTGTCATCGCCCAAATCACAACGATCGTAGGGGTCGGTGATGCCGTCGTTGTCGCTGTCGTCGACACAACCATCGCCGTTTTTGTCCCAACCCCATGCCTCCTCTTCGGGGCACGAATCGTTCCAGTGCTCAATGTAATCCATACCGAGCATTGTTCGGTTGGTGAATGCTGGATGGTCAACAGGGTAGTGTGTCGCTTTGAAAATGGCGTTTGCCGTCGTTCCTGCTCGGTTCCCTTCGGGGAGTGGTTCGCCCTGGACATAGCTGCCATCGGGTCCAACGGGACCGATGTATTCCCAAACGATCTCACCGTCTCGGTTTACCTCGTACAACGTTCCTTGGGTTCCGTGGGTGACCAGAATGTTGCCGTTCGCCAAAGCCTGTGCACCGGAGATTGCACCGGAATACATGGCTTCACCTTGGTCCCACGTCCATGAGGGCAAATTCGGGCCAAACGTACCGTTGGCCTCGAGGACATAGGTGCCGTTGTCCGTCGGCGGGTGAATGATGTCCACCGATGAATAAGCGGGGTAGCGTCCAACGCCGTTGTTGAACACGATGAGCCCGCCTTCGTCAGGGTGGCCTGCCTCAATCCACTGCACATCGTGCTGAGCGAAGAATTGCTGGTCGCTGGAGAGGCCTTTGTGGTACACTTGGGGGTTGCCCCAGCGATACAGGATATCGCCGCCCTTTCCAGCATTTCCTCCCGTATGCCCTGCGGCTTCTTCTGTGGTTGTGCTGTGGTCGATGATGTACACTTCGTTCATCCCTCTGCACGAGAGGGCGATTTGGTCCAGAGCGCTGTTGTAATCCAAGCCGTTGCAGTGCATCCAGTCAGCACGACCGGCTTGATTTCCCGTGGCACCGACATAGTTGATGTTGAGCAGTTCGGGATGGTCGGCGACCACACCGTAATTGTCTTTGGTTTCGTCAAAATCCTGGATTAAGTGGTCCCATGCGTACCAGCGCCAGACGATTTCTGCATCGTTTGAACCAACGGGCTTGACCTCGATGATGTGATCGGGCCAGACGTTGTTTTCTCCACCGGGCGAATCACTCGCTATCGCAGGGTTTCGTCCTGCTTGAAGCGCTTCTTCTTCGGTTCGCTCTTCCCAAGCGATCATCAGAAGGTTGCCGTTGGGCATGGGTTCGATGTCATGATGTGAGATGTGCAGTGTCGAGGAATATTCCCACGACCACTCCAAGGTTCCATCCCATGCGATGCGTTCGACCTTACCTCCGGTTCCACCGCCCGAAAAATTGCCAACGGCGGTTTGTGCGATGTTGGCGGTCCTCAACAAATCCCCGTCTGGAAGCAGGTAGGCCGAAAGGGCTGGCCGATGTTCTCCTGGAGAACTCCACCGGTGGAGCTCACGACCTTCGTGGTCGATGAGGTATGTCGTGTTCGAAGGAATGGGAGAGAAGAGCGTGTAACCCAGAGAGGCTTCCTCGTTGCAATAAATGAGGCCCATGGTCCAATTCTGGCGGTCAGCACTGCAGGTTGGCGTTGGCCATGGCTCGCCATCGTCCGTTGTTGCTTGGGCGACCGGTACTGCAGAGAGGAAGAGCATGCATGTGCAGACCAGCGTCCACAGCCAGCGCATGTTCATGCGGCATCGTTCTCCTTTGCAAGTTCCAAGGCTTCGTTGAGGGTGGAGAGGCGCTGTTCCTCTGCTGATTGGCCCGAATAGACCTCAAATTTTGCTTGACCTTTGATGGTGGCCATGCCGAAATCGGATGCCAGAACCACCTTGCCATCGATGAGGTCGTCGAGGTTAAGACGAAAGTGCAACACGTTTTGGTCGTCGGTTCGCTGCTCAATATCTTGGAGGAGGGCTTGGATGTTGTCCCTTCCTAAGCGTGCAAAGGAACGGATGGCCTTTCGCTTGTTGGATGTGGTGGCTGAAACCAATATCACCTCGGGGCCGTGGTAGGACGAAGTTTTGTCCGTCTGTACGACCTCAGGGTCCCCAATCAGCCACGCAAGCGCCTCAATCAGCACGTCAACATCGGACACGGCACTGCCAGTTGCCCTCCACGTGATGTGATGAAGTCCCACGGATGGACCGTGGAGGGCATGGGTCATGAGGTTGCCGAATCTGCGACACTCACCCTCATATGCTCATGAGGCTTCTTCAAATAGGGGAGGTTTGTCGGCAACCTGCAAGTGGGGTAGCCCCCGCAAGACACACCGAGTGGATCGACATGGCGAAGAAAATCAGTGCAAAGGCACGCGCAGCAGCGCGTAAACAGCGTGACAAGTGGAAGATGAAGCGATGGTACACCATCCGAGCACCTCGTCATCCATGGGATTTCAAGCGAATTGGCGAAACAATCGGTGAGTCTGATGAACACATCATCGGCCGTGTCTACGAGATGACACAGCAAGAATTTGATGGAAACTTTTCCAAGATGCACGTTGTCATGCGATTCCGTGTCACCGAATGTGTTGGTCAAGACGCGTTGACCACCTTCATCGGACACCACCACCAAACCGACCACACCCGCCGGCAAATCCGCCGCTATCGTGGTAAGGTTGACGATGTGGTCGATGTGGTCACCACCGACGGTTACCTCGTTCGAATGAAGCCCCTCATCATCACACAACAGCGCGTTCAAACTTCCGTGAAGCAAGACATGCGGACCCGAACCCGAGACCTCATCATCGCTTTTGCTGCGAAGAACACCTACGCAGACATGCAACGTGCTTTGCTCGATGGTAAACTTGAGGACGAGATTGAAAAGGCTGTGAAGTCCATCTACCCCGTTCGTTCAGTCGCTATCCGGAAGAGCCAGTTGCTCCAGGAAGGTGTGGTCGCTTCTGACGGCCCAACCCTTGACGAGATTCACGCTCAAGAAGAGCGCCAAGCCGCTGAAATGAAGGCCAAGAAGGCCGCAGCCCTCGCTGCAGCCATGGCTGAGGAAGCCGGCGAATCCGTTGACGACGATGAAGAAGATGAAGACCAGCCTGAAGTTGCTGAAGAAGCACCTGTCGAGGAAGCCGCCGCTGAACCCGCTGAGGAAGAAGCCCCTGCTGAGGAAGCACCCGCAGCCTCCGGTGATGTGGATTACGATTCCATGACGGTTGCTGAACTCAAGGAATTGCTCAAGGCAGCTGGAAAGCCTGTTTCAGGAAAGAAGGCAGACCTCATCGCCCGACTCAACGAGTGAAGAACGACCTCGTTCGTCTTGGGTTGGCCGCAGGCTTGACAAATCAAACGGCATGTGGGTAACCATGCGACTGGGTGTGATTGGTGGAACGGGTCTTGTCAACATGGACTTGACAACACGGCTTGACGACCAACATGCCTCACTCATCCGTCAAGACGATGTTCGTGTGGAAACGCCGTTTGGGTCCGTTCCCCTGCGAACCTTTTCTCTTGAGGTCAATGGGAGGATATGTGAATTGATCTTCCTTCAACGCCACCACAACGCTTCGGGGCATGGATGCCCCCCTCACAAAATCAACCACCGTGCCAACATGATGGCCATTCACGAGGCCAACGTTGACGCTGTTCTTTCCGTTTGTTCGGTTGGCGCCATCGCCTCAACGTTCCCACCTGGAAAAGTGGCCTTGGCTGAGCAGTACGTTGATTTCACCGGTGTAGAAACCACATTCCATGATGATGAGGCCGTGTTTACTTCTGTAACCGTGCCGTTTGATTCAGACATGAACACCAAAATCGAAGCCATCCTCCGTGCAGCTCAAGCCTACAGCGAGGGTGAACCGATGCGCTACACCTATTGGTTGACCCAAGGGCCACAATTTGAAACGGTGGCCGAAGTGAACGCCATCGAACGTTTGAGCGGGGACATGGTTGGCATGACCATGCCACGGGAAGCAAAGTTGGCGGCAGAATTGGACCTCCCGTACGCTGCGGTTTGCATCTCTTCAAACTGGGCGGCAGGGCGCGATCCAGCAGACGACGCCAAAGCCCTTGACCACCAAGCCGTCTCTGCCCAGGCCAACGACCGTTTGGACCCCGTTTGGGCATGCATCCTTGGCATGCTTGAGTGACACAAACATGATACACGGGCCGTTGGTATTTCTGTTCATGAACGGTCGCTCCGTTGAACAATGGATGAACCACGAGCCCCTCAACGAATGGGAAGAGATGATGAAAAAGGTCGCAGCCTTCCACGCCAAACACGACTTTGCGGGCCAAAACGGGCACGATATGGGCTACCGGCTTGCCCTTACCATTGAGGAGTTGGGAGAACTGGCGGCGGCGGTCACCAAAGGCAAACCTCTCGAGGAATGCGCCGAGGAAATGGCGGATGTGCTGATTCTGTTGATGGGGCACAGCCTGGCCATGGAACTTGACCTGAAGGCAGCCTTTGAAAAGAAATATGCCCGCATCATGAAGCGAGAGGCTCTGCAAGGCCGTCTCGGTGTTCGTGTGACAGAGTATCGTCCTGAGTAAGTGTGTGCTTACACTATCCAGTGCTGGAAGGTCATGGGGTGCTCGTCTCGTTCACCTGCCGGAACCGTTCGCTCGGTCATGAGGTAGAAACCGACGGGCTCTATGTCTGGTGCGAAGGTATCGGCGCCTTCAACGACCGTGTGGATGATGGTCCGATGCACTTCTTTCGCGTGCTCGAGGAAGAGGGCGTAAATTTCCCCACCCCCGATGATCATCACCTCTTCGGATTGAGCGAGTGACAGGACCTCATCAACATCCATGGTTTCCACGTCATCCTCGAGGCCTTTTCGCGTCATGACGATGTTTCGACGCTGCGGAAGTGGCCGTCCAAGGCTCTCCCATGTTTTCCGGCCCATGACAACGGTTTTGCCCAGAGTGACTCGCTTGAAGTGTTGCAGGTCGGTGGATTGCCGCCAAGGCAAATCGCCTTCCTTCCCAATGGCGCCGTGTTCATCGCAAGCGAAAATCATGGACAGCATAGGCGATGCCTCAGACGGAAATGGGGGCTTTGATGTG
>JAYYBT010000059.1:0-10577 GCA_036162675.1 Thermoplasmatota archaeon | reverse complement strand
CCATGTTCAAGCAAATGATGGGTGTTGCCCGGGCAGCAGAACGTGCCGCCAACCTGGTGATGTCCATCATCGAAGAGAACGAGGACCGCATGCAGATGGACGATGCCAACCACCTTCTCATCACGGGAACGCTGGCCATCTACCGTGTCGACATTGGTTCGTTCATGGCCAAGTTCGTGAACCCCTTTGACTACAACTCCTTTGACGTGGTTGAGGTTCATCCAAAAAGCGGATTGGTCAAGGAACCCAAGACGGCTTGCGTTCAGGTTCAGCCGCAGAAGAACATGCCGGCGTACGACTTGATGGCAGGGTACATCCTCGGCTTGCTCAATGACGAGGTCACTTGGCTTCAGGAAAGTCTGAGCCCGCTTCGACGCACCCTCTTCCAAATTTACGGGTTGGCCCGTTCACCGCTCACGCCGAGCATGGAGGACCATTTTGAAGACCTCGTGGAAGGCGAGTTTGATTACACAAACGACACGTTCACCTTTGAGGGAACCAACGGTTGGTCATGGCGCCTTCACTTTGGTCAACCCTTGACCGAAGGTTACAGGGTGGAGTACCAAAAGCCACGACAGACCTGGTGGAACACCCTGTTTGACGACCACGAGAAAGAGTCAACCGGTCACTACACGCTTTCCGGGTTCTTCGAGGTGGTTGAGCATCTCGCGGATTGCCCACGCAGGTTGAAGGGTGCGACCGATTGGAACACGGACCCGATTTTCCTGCGAAAGGTGGCCAGTGACTACCCGCCGCTGGCGAAAGCAATGGCCGGCCGCCTCATGGACGACGATTACAGCGCGGATGACATTTACTCGTTCTACGACGAACCCATTTCGGAGGAACAGGCCGACACCGTGCGCCGCCTCGACCGCTTGATTTTGCGTCGAGCTCACGCTTGAGGAAAGGGTAGAGCGGCCCCACCGCGATTCGAACACGGGTTCGAGGCTCCGCAAGCCTCTGTGATATCCAAGCTACACTATAGGGCCAATTCGCCCGAATGGCCGCCCCCATTTAAGCGCGAGGGTGAGCCTCCTGCCTGCAAAGCAAGGGTTCATTGGCGGCAACCCCTTGCTTCCACCATGGCGGTCGAGATTCAACGAAGGGTTGAGTTCTCGATGATCGATATGGCCAATGTGGCGTATTACCCGCGAATCTTCGATTTGGCCCACAAAGTGTTTGAGCAGTCTTGGCAGGAAATGTGTGGCATCACCTACCCGGTTCTCGTCAATGAACGCAGAGTCGGGTTTCCAGTCGTTTCCCTGTCTTCCACCTTCCACGCTCCTCTGCGGTACGGTGATGTCATCACGGCATCGGTGTCAATCGCATCGGTTGGCACCACTTCGTTGGCTTGGCGATACGCGTTTCGAAACCAAAACGGCGACCTTGTCTGGACTTCTGAACAAGCCACAGTCTGTGTTGACATGGACACCATGGAGAAGCAACCCATCCCCGACGATTTGAGGCCGGGTTTGAACCAACACCTGGAGGATTGAGGCATGGAAGAAGGTCTATCGCTTGACGTGAAGCCCGACCGGAGCGGACCGAAGAACCTCGCCATTCTGCTTTTTTTTGGCTCACTTCTCGTCCTGTGGATGGGCTACGCCGACCTTCAAGCTCATCGTTTCGGATTGAACGATGAGCAGGTGGAAACCTTGCTTGCAACCCCAAACGCTCAGGGTGGAGAGCCGACGACGGTCGAAGATTTCCGGATGTTCGAGGATGAAGCCCGGTCGGAGAACGCCTTCCTTCTCCGGGCCGTTTCGTTGCTGACCTCGGGGGGGCTTCTGTTGGTCGGTTGTGTTCTTCTTTATCGCTTGAAGCGTTTGGGTGCCTACCTGAGCAGTGCTGGCGCCCTTATCGGCTTGTTCGGTGGGGTTGGTGCGAGCATCATGATTCGCAGTTCTGCGCGTAGCCATTTGGAAGAAACGCTCCTGCCGACCTACGAAGCGTGGGTGTACATTTGCGGTTCCATGATGGGGCTTTGTCTGGCCATCGCTGCGTTGCCGTTGCTCAACCTTCGGGCCAGTTTGGCCTTGCAACCCGTGAAATTGGTCGTCACCGACGAGTCGGAATGATCATTCCGTTGGTTTTGGCCATTTTTTTGCCAGCGCCTTTCTCAAATCATCGTCCATGATGGCGTTCCACCAATCGCTGCCCTGCCAAATGGCGTATTTGCCTCGTATCCCGCGCAAGTCCGCACCTTCAAATTGACAATTTTTGAAATTGGACAGGTTGAGGCGCGCTTTCCGCAAATCCGCTCCTCGGAAGTCCGAGTTATCAAAGGCGGACTTCATCAAATCCGCTTCCACCATTGAGGCTCTTCGAAAGTCGCAGGACGTGAAATCCCCTTCGGTCAGGTCGGCGCGGTCAAGGATGGTGCGGCGGAAATTGGAGCCACTGTGTCGGCCTTTTCGGAGGATGACCTCGGTGTGATTTTGGAAAGAATAATCCACGACGACGGCTTCTTCTGCCGTGGTTTCATCGTCCCGTGGGTCGCCTTGTCCACCGCCCGACATCACCATGCGTTCACCTCAAGCGTTGGAGCGCTTGTCGAGGTGTGCTTGGCCTTCGGGTGTAAGGATTGCGAATCGGTTTTTATCGTCTTTATCCGCTGGAACCATGAGGAAGTTGCGATCCTTCAACCGGTTGAGGTACAGCGAGAGGTTTCCTGGCGGGTCGATGCCAGCGTCGGTGAACAATTCATTGACGATGCGAGGAGGGCTGTCTTCGATGCCCTCAACGTCTCGTAGATAGTGAATGGCGCCGAGGACTTGGTCGGGCTTTCGTGTCAGCGCACAATTTTCGAGCAGCGCCCTGAAGGCCGACCCACGTTCGGGGAGGCCGGCTTCACGAGCAGCGGTGACAGCCGCTTCCATGGCGGATTCTCGGGCTTCACGAATGCGCTCAAGCAGGACCGTCCAGGTGTGCTCGGCCTTAATGTGACTCAATTGCTCGTCAATTTGGATAGCAGCGCCCTCCAGGTCGATTTCGACATCGCCTGCTTGAATCGTGAGTCTCAATCTCCACGCCCTCATTCCTAATGCAGTTCTATTCCTTCATAACATTATGTTGAGAAAAAAAATACATTTTTACGCGAATTTAGCCCACCACAAAGGCAAAACCGCCTTAAATGTGTGAAGGGCACCTTGGCATGAGGCCTTTCTGTGATTCGCCGTCAATTCCTTGGTTTGCTCTTCGTTTTCCTGTTCATCGCTCCTGCTTGGTCGGTGATGTTCGCTCAAGCAGGTGGTGGAAACATCGGCACGTTTTCGACCGGTAATGCAGAAGAAACGGTTGACATCACCTCCGGCCAGCACGCATCGATTGGGTTTGACTTGACCCGAAACACGACCATTACCTCCTCTTCCTTTTTCATCAAACCAACCGTCACGGGTTCGTCCGTTGGAGCCATCGACATTGATGCCAATGCAGATGGCGTTCCGGAATGGTCGTTCAACGACACCGGCTACGGTGGTTTTGGCCACCAAACGCTGTTCACCACCGGCAACACCTCGGCCACCCTTCCCATCAACCCGAACCAAGGGGCGGTGACGAACCCCGATTCACCTCCTTTCTATTTGCCCTCTGGGGCCACGGCTTCCAGCTCAAGCCTTGAGATTGGATTCACCCCTTCACTTGTCGGGGGCTTCTATTCAACGGGTTACATTCATGCGGTTGACAAGGGCGATTTCAACAACGACAGCAACGTTGACTTCGCGCTGCTCTCCAGAACAGCCAACGTCTCGACGGGCAGCACCACCCAACCCGGACAAAGCACGGCGGCCGCCTTCCGCATCGCCTCCTACGATGTTACTACTGGCATCACACTCTCGCCTTGGGTCATCACCTGTGCCAACGCCACACGCATCATGGCGGCCGATATCAACGGCGATAATCATGATGACGTCGTCGGGTATGCACCCTCAAACGACCTGCTTTGCATCCACTTCACCAACACCACGAGCGGAGGTTTCGAGCCGCAGGTGAACGTGACGCACTCGTCGTCCATCATCGACTTGGCCTTTGGCGACTTCAGAGGAAACGGTCAGGATGAGATGGTGTCCATTCGTGCAAACGGGAAGGTTTCTGTTGACCTGTTCAGTAACCGCACGAACACGTTTTCAAACCTTGATGACACCACTATTTACCTGTCAGGTACCGTTAATTCCGCCACCTTGACTCACATGTTGTTCGCCCATTTTGATGGACAAAACAGCCAACCGTCGCTCATTGCCTGCCAGGCGAACGGGGACGCCGACATCCTGTTTTGGTCAAGCACCGGCAGTGGGTCCATCGCCACAGGCAGCAGCCTGTCGGGGGTCTCATCCGACGCCATCGTGGGTGATTTTGACGGGGACCAAGATTTGGACATCTTAGCCTCCACGCCAAACGGTCATCGCTCCTTTACCAATAACCAAGGGTTGGGATGGGACGGAGACAGCCACAACCGCCTCATCACACTGACCAACGCCACCATCCTGGATTATGACTTGGACTCCTCAGGCCACCTGCTCATCCCCAACGTCGGCACCGTCGATGGTAATCCTGCAACCACAACTGGAAATATCACGGCCTATGGTTTCCAGAGCGGCAACAACTACGACAACCGTGTCCGAAGCCAATCCACCGAAGTGTTCGAGCCGTGGACGTCCCCTCGGGCGATTCACTTTGGCGATATGGACGGCGACGGTTCCATCGAACAACTCATCCTTGCTGGCGAAGGCAGTCAACACGGCGTGTTCATCTCCGCCTACCACCGCATCGGCTACGATATTGACAAGGACGGCGCTGTTGATGTTGAAGCAGGAGGGTATGCAGGCAACGGCAGCAACGGTCTGTCCCCCTTGATGCTCCAGGACACCACGGGGAATTTCACCACCTCACTGAACGTCCTCTCTCCCGGCCTGCCCTACACCTCCGACGGCTATGGCATCCAAATGGCAGCGGTGAACCTCTCCATGCATTCCATCACCGAGGGCGTTTTCACCTTCGACAATTTGGACATTCGCTATGTCGCCAATTTCTTGGTCAACAGCAATCCCTCACTGTCAGGAAATCTAAGTAACGTCCTCAATCAGCAGATGACAGCGGGTACTGGGACGCTCAACATCCCACTTCACATCAACACCACCTCAGACGGAAGCGTGACGCTGTTTAGCCCAACGGTAGCCTACGTTGACGGAGCCCCGAACATCGCCCTTCCACCCACCCCCGTGCTCACGCTTGTGGACCTCGAGCCCGACCGCGTCTTCATTGAATGGCAATCCATCACCGACTTTGGTGACGACCTGCTCAATTTCATCGTTTATCGCTCCGCCACAGGCCAGCCGTTGAGCATTGAGAACCCCCACGGCGACACCATTTCCAACAACAGCTTGGACACCGCCGTGCAACCGGGTCAATCGTGGACCTATTGGGTGCAGAGCGTCCACGACTACGGCATCACGAGCAACATCTCCGCACCGCTCAGCGTCACCGTTCCCTACCCCATACCCAAATCCTTCATCCCCAACTTGACGGCGATGGATGTGCCCGACGACGAGGGTGGCGCCATGAACATTTCATGGAGTCCTGGCGATGAATCCATCGTGGAGCATCATGTCTTCGTGCTGCCTTCAACATTCAACGATGTGAGTGGACAAACCACCACCATCACCGCCGATGCCGACGCCACCTCAGTGGAAATCATGCAGGACAGCACCGGTGCTGAACTCGTTGATGGAACGGCCTACTACGTGGCTGCCATCGGCGTGGACGTGTATGGCAACGCCTCGACCAACGTCACCGCCATCGGACCTGTTTACACCCGAAACGATACGGGTTTAACAACGACCTTGGATGTCTCGTACACCGATTTCACCCAGAACGAACTGTCTGAGATGGTGCTCTTGGCACGAACCGAAGGCCTCGGAGTATCGGCCCACCTTCACCAAGCGGGGGAGCCCGTTGCCGACGCAACGCTCACGTTGACCATCACCGATGATGGCGACATCTTCGGCCTTGACATGACCACGAACGAAACGGGGCACGCCTCGCTGACCATTGACGCTCTGTCAAGCCTCGGGGCCATCGAAGCCGTTGGCGCCATGTCGCTGAGCGTCGGTTATGGTGGAGATGAAGGCGATGAGCAAAATCAACCGCTCCTTGCAACCAGCAACACGCAGGATGCCTACGGGACCGTTCTGGTCACCATCACGCCCGATGAACCACTCCCCGTGCAGTCCGATGGGTCCTTTGAAACGCTGCTGATGGTGGACGCTACTGATTCCACGCAAAGCGCCTATCTGGCGAATCTGGCCGTTGATTGGAGCGCCACCGATGAAGCGGGTAACCAAACCGATAGCGGTGTTGCTGAAGCCCGAGGAAACGAACTTGCCGTCGCTGGTATTGGGGCATATGATGGACGGTTGACCGTTTCTCTAAGCACAGAACCCCCCACCTTCTATATTCCAGGCATGACGGCATCGTATGCCTTTGCGTCCGCTCCCAACACGGTTGATAACCAGAGCAACACGACCGATGAGACCAACCAGACCACCGGTCCGACCTTCCCCGACACGGCGCTCCCTGCAACCGTGGATTGCGGTACGGCGACGTACGAATGGGACAGCAACGCCACGGATGTTGGCATCACCTGCACGGTCACCAATCCGAACCCCTTCGACGTGATGGTTGGACTCTCATGGAAGGTCATTCCTGGCACGCCCCCGCCCATTGAATTGGTCTGGAACGAGGCCGCTGGCCCTTCCGTGACAGTGGAAGCCAACGGGAGCGTTGACTTGACCTTCACATTGGTTCGCAATGCCCCAACCGAGGGCATGTTCCCTGGTGTTCAAGGAGAAGGCTACATCATCACCCTCACCTGTCTTGACTTCGGCGACAACGCTTGCGATGCCATGACTCAACCGACGGCAACCACCGAGGGAGAACTTCAGTGGACCCTTGGCGACATGCCCGTACAAATCGACGATGGCAACCCGATTGGAGATGAAACCGAGGGCGCAATGACGCCTGTTCTGGTCGGCATTGGTATCGTCATTGCCCTCATCGCTGGCGTGGTCGGTGTGCTCTACATGCGCAGCAACATGGACGACGATTTCTTTGAGGACGATGATGACGAAGACTACTACCAGGAAGCCATGGACGCACCAGCGACAACGCCCGGTTCAAAGGCTCTTAATTTGGGCGCTTCCAAATCGCTTGACGAGTTGAAGAGTTCGGGTAAAGACCTCCACAGCGATGCCCCAGAGGGCCTTGCCAGCTCACCAACCCTTGGCAGCAGCGCCGACGCCTTTGAGTTCGGTGCGACCGCTGAAGACGCCATTCCAGAAACGGAAGAGGGCGACGAAGAAGAATGGGCTGAAGAAGAGGCTGAAGCCGATGATGGCATCACCGTTGATGAAGACGGCACCGAGTGGTGGGAAGACGAAGACGGTGTCTGGTGGTACCGTGAAGAAGGCTGGGAAGACTGGGCCGTTTGGGAAGAATGATTTGTCCGTGAGTCTTTTCATTGGGCCTAGAGTGGGAACGACGGAGGCAGAACAATGGATGCCAATTTGCAATCCTATTCGCTCGTTCTCCACCAAGATGCAGACCCGCGCACAGGCGGCGTCGCCGTGTGCGGCTTCACGACCGCCGGCATGGTCGGTGTCATCTCCACGTCTCACATCATCAAAACGCTCGGTCTACGGCAACTTGGAACGGTCATGCACAAGGATTTCCCTGCTGTTGCCTTGATTCACGACGAGGTGCCAAAACACCCTGTCCGCGTCTATCAGGGCGATGGTATCGGGGTGTTCACGTCTGAAATCCAATTCGGCAACGAGACGGATATTCCGTTCGCAACCACGGTGCTTGAATGGTTCACGAAAGGCGGCTTTGACCGATTGATCATCATCGACGGCCTCACCCGGCCTGAAAAAGAGTTGAGCACCGGTGATTTGTTCGGCGTTGGTTCAATTCCTGCAGCACGTGAACGCTTGAAGAAACTCGATATTGAACCCATTCAGCAAGGCATCGTCTCTGGGATTACCGGCTTTTTGCTGGGCGAGGGTGACCGACTCGGCATTGACATCACGGCCCTTCTTTCCGAGGCCAGCCCGATGTACCCCGACGCCCGTGCCGCTGCGCTTGCCGTGGAGGCCGTGAGCGATTTGACGGGCTTGGAAATTCCACTGACGGAACTGCTTGAAAACGCTCGTTCCATCGAAGACAGCGTTCGCGACATCATCGAGAACGCATCGCAGATGTTGCCAGCGCCCGACGAGGAGAACATCACGGACATAGACCCCTCGTTCGGGTGATTCAATCCGTTGATGAACCAACCAATGCACATGTCGTGGCCATGACTTCGGTGAACGCCGCATCCGTTACAAAAAACGGATCAATGTCTGGCACCCTCGCGGCCGCAAAACCAGCCTCGTGGAGGGCTGCGAACAGCGCTTCCATTTTCGGGGCCTGCCCAGTACCCGCCATGTTGGGCAGGTCGTCCATGTGATACAGGGTGTGTTCGCGACTCATCAGGTCGGCTGCCTCAGCGATGTACCTCACGCTTCGTCGCAATTCACGTTGTGCGTATTCTTGGTCGGCATCGCTCCAGACCAGTCCTGCGGCTCGGTGGGCGTGAAGTTCGGATTCTGAAGGTGAGCAAACTGCAACGGCTCGTTCTTGCGTCATGCGTCCAGCGATGTCGCGGTCCCACAATGGGCCAATCCACAACGGTCCACTGGCACGCTCCACTTCTTCGGGCGAGGGGTGGTGAACGAATCGGTAGGTGCCGTTGACGTCCCTCACCCTCCAGCCCATGGAATCCAGGACGTGGGAGGCGCCGTCACGACTTCGTCGAACTTTGACGCTCACCCGAACATGGTGGCCGTCAAACAAAGCGAGCACGGGTTCAATGCAACGGTCGTGGCGAGCAGCCGTGGTGGCGATAAGCCCGAGAAGAACACGCACAGCATCGTCGTGAGCATAACTGTCAACGATGCCTTTTGCACCGTAGCGTCGGTGCTGAGAAGAAGCGCTTGAACCCGTCAGGGCCGCTGTATCGGTGGCGGTGACTTCCAGAAAGGCCGTTCGGGACAGCCCTTGGATGGCCGCGTCAAGGAAGTTCACGGGCGAGCCGAACGGGTCAAGGTCAACCCACTGGTAGGCGGCTTCCATCAAGGTGATTCGCGCATCGTTTTGCATGACGAACAGACCGTTGTGCATCTCGCCTTGCGGTTCTCGCTCGTACCGGTCATCTTCGAGGGCGTGGCCGACCGCAACCGATGGAGGATGACGTTCGTGGGATGCCTTCAATTGGTCAAGCGCCACCTTGTCGAGGTCGTTGGCCGTGATGCGTAGGCGCTGTTGATGCTCATCGGGGATTTCATTGCGCCACCGCCGAACGCGAACGCCGGTTGCACACAACGCATCCAAGGCCCGAAGGTCGTGGTCGGGTTTGACCAACCAGTCGTGCTCCAACGCATCCGCTAACAGGAGCACTGAACGGGTTCGGGCCGGCGCCATGGCGGGGTTGAGAAACCCAGGGCCCGTCCGTTTTGCCGGACCTCGAGGCATGTGCGTGGGGCGTTCTTGGTCGGCACGGAGCTCCACCAAGGTCTTGCCTTCCATCCACAAATGGCCGGGCCCGTGGTCTCCCGAACGGTCTTCGGCCATGCACCTGCGAACACCCGCTCCCTCATGACCGCACCGCTGGGGCGCGGCTTCAGTAGTGAGAGAATTCCACACCCTCAATGGCGTGGGTCACGCGATGGCCTTGGTTGTCAACATGGCCCACGATGGCGACGCCGTCCATGCGTTCTTGCAACCACGACATGATGGTCTGAGCGTGTTCTGCAGCGACCGCCACGACCATGCCCATGCCCATGTTGAACGTCCTATACATCTCACGGGTTTCAACACCGCCTGCCGTTTGCAGCCAAGCGAATTCCGGAAGCACGGGCAGAGGCGTGTGGATGTCCCATCCAAGGGAGGGGTGGAGTCGTAGCAGGTTGGAGAGCCCGCCTCCCGTGATGTGGCAGATGCCGTGGATATCGCTGATGGAAAACGTCTCTCCTTTGCGGGCGGCGTTGAGCAGGTCAACCACAGGGTCGCAGTAAATGCGAGTGGGGTTCAGGAGGATTTCGCCAAGTGTTGGGGCGCCTTCGGTCCATCGCATCAGGGTGCGAGATGGATGTTCAGCCTCAAAGGGGGCGGTATCGGTGTAGGCCAAACCTGCGTGCTCGATGATTTTGCGAACCAGCGAATAGCCGTTGGAATGGATGCCTGAGGCTGGCAGACCGATGAGCACATCCCCTTCCTTCAGGTGCTCGCCCGTGATGGCCTGTCCCTTGGGCAGCCATCCGAGTGCCGTCCCCGACAGGTCGAGTTCAGTGACGATGCCCGGCAGTGAGGCCGTTTCGCCACCGGCAAGCGTGACTCGGGCGAGGCGACAGGCTTCGGCCAACGAGGCGCCGAGGGCAGCATGGATGGCGGGGTCGGGTTTGGGCACGGCCACGTAATCGACAAAGGCGATGGGTTCTGCGCCGACGCACAACAAATCGTTGACGTTCATGGCCATGCAGTCGATG
>JAYYBT010000058.1:0-8199 GCA_036162675.1 Thermoplasmatota archaeon | reverse complement strand
GATCCCCGCGTGCACCAGCCCCAGCGCCTTTACCACCCCGAGGGATGGGCTTCAGGTGAATTGGACATGGTCCTTCGGTGGGACGGCCAGGTTCGAATTGTCGACATCAAATCGGGTTCACCTGGCTCCGCCTTCGCCTCTTCGCTTGAACACCAACTCCGCTTCTACGCTTGGCTGTGGCATGAAACACACGACGGACAAACCGTGAACGGGATGGAGGGTTGGTACCTCGACGGTGGACATCGGGTCGCTTACGAGCCGCCACTCAAGGGTGAGATGAAGGAACTCACCTCCACCTTCAATGACCCTCATCGGGCCATGCAGGATGCTGAGAAAGGCGTGAAGCGTTTCCCCGGTTCGCCATCCGACGCCTGCCAAGGCGAAGCCGCAGGCTGTGGGTGGTGCGCTGTCGCTCGTTCAGATGATGGAGTATGGTCCACCCCCGAACACCTTTCTTGGGTGTCAGCCCTCCCTGAAGTTTCAATGAAAGCGCCGTATGCTGCCCTTGGTGATGTCCAGGGGCGCGTAACCGTGAAGGGGCGATTAACCGGGGCATGGGGCCCGATGCCCAATCACTTTGCTGAGCCCGTATTGGGTGCGGTGTTGGTGGTCGGTCAACAACACATCACCGTCGAGGAAAGCGAACCCGGTGCGTTTTCACAACTCCATGAGCACATGGAACAAGAGGTTGTACTCGTCGATGCACTTCCGGGTGTGTGGCGAGACCAACCGCGCCTGTATGTGGGCTCTAGCACGACGCTCTATAGCGTTGACGAGGCAGAGAATCTGAACCTTCCGAAATTGACTCGTCTCGGTTTGCTGCGAACTCGAGCCAATGTCAAAGGCCATGTGATCGGCATTCGGCGGCGCTCGGGCATTCGCATCGACGGCAAGCCATGGAGCATGCTGACCCTGATGCTTTGGGACGGGCATCACGTGGCCGAGGTGATGGCGTTTGGCGCCAGCATCAGCCAGCGATTACTGAGCTTGCGGCCCGGTGATGGCGTGGCGATGACGGGGGTTGAACTCGGGTGGCGGTCGGGTCTGTTGCAACTGCGAATTGACAACCGAAAAACTCGATTGGAAACGTTCAGCCAACGATGAGCCACTTCATCTGCACTGAGGCTTGAAAAAGAGTGGGTGATTTCGTCGTATCATGCCGGTCCACATGGCCAAGAGGGAGAGCGATACCGTCGGGCCCTACAACCGAATGTCGGCCAGCCAAGCCAACACCTACTTGTCCTGCCCACGTCTTTGGTTTTATCAGAAAGTCTACCGTTTCAAGATGCCCCAAATCCCTGTGCTTTTCGTAGGTAGAGCCGTTGAAGAGGCCATCTGTCAAGTCCTCCGTGAGTCGCCGGGTTTTATCGCTGCCAACGCGGGTCAGTACGTTGTTGGTTCATCACCGTATAGTGACGATGGTCAACCGTTGTCCGGCAAGGATTACGTCTGGCCATCGATGGGCTTGATGCCATTTTTACCGGGAGAATTGCCACAATCCAAAACCGAACTTGAAGAATGGGCCCTTGAACGGTGTCGTATTCACCTACCACCGGCTTTGGAGCGCATGCGGCTGGAGTGGGAAAAGGATGAACGAAAAGCAGGTGATTGGAGCGAGGTTGACCCAGGTCGTTGTTTGGCCATGGTTGAGAGCGGTTTGCGTTTCCATCTTGAAGAGGTTGAACGGTGTTTTGAATCGGACGGAGGGCCGAATAAAGAGGCGTGGCGACAAGGTGAACGGCCGCCTTGGCCCGCTCCAGATGGTTTTCCTCACGAGCCCTTCGTTGGGGGGCATCCTCTACGGGGTGAAGGCTCTGTTTCGTGGACCGAGGCGTGGGAACTCGCTCGGCCGTGGTTCGTTGACCCAAGTGCGCCGAAGTTTACCATGAACGCCATTCATCCAGAGCATTGGTTCCAAGGCGAGTATGATTTGGTCTATCGGTGGTCGGGAACACCGATGATCGTCGACCTCAAAGCGAGCGTCGGAGCCAATGACCGCTCAGGTGATTATGTTGAGCAACTCAAGATGTATGCCATGCTTTGGTACGTGACGCACAACCGAGAAGAAACGGTCGGTGGACTTCAGATTTGGTATCTTGGCCACCCCAGTATCAAAACCGTCCCTGTGCCCAGTGTGGAGGAAATGAGCGTGATTGAAGAAGAGATGAAAACGCTCTGGGACGAACTCAAAGACAGCACGCCGTCACTGATTGATTGTCCTCCTGAGCCTCGGTCCATGCGCGGTTTTTCTCCGGGCGGTGTTCCAACAGACGCTCCCTCAACCACACGATGTGAGGGATGTGATTGGCGGGCGGTCTGTCCAGGTGGAGAAGGTCAAGATGGCCCACGTCTGGAAGCATCCGTGCAACTCCCAAGTTTCAATCAACGCACGTCCTTGCAAGAAATCGGGTCGCTCAATCCAAGAGCAACAGTGCGAGGAGAATTGTTCTCAGTGGGCTATGTAAAGGATAACATACCTTTGAAAATGACCATGAAACAAGGCGCCAATACCGCTCACATTCAAGTCGTTTCAACGGCCAATGCCGATGGTGAACCCACCGTGGCTGTCCCGGCGATGAAAGGTGCCAAAGTTCTGCTCAAGGACGCCATTTTCACCATCAATTGGAAAGGTGAAATCGTGCTCAAAATGGACCCCTTCTCTCGCCTCGAAGCAGATGAGGACCCTGATGTGGAATCCTTTGACTTGTTTGATTTCCAGGCCAAGCACAACGTGGGCGGCACCGTGGTCTACACCTATGAAAAATCAGGGGTTGGAAAAAACGGGAAAGCGTGGTCTCGAAGGGGCCTGATGCTGATGGACCACACAGGTGCGTGCAAGGTTGAGGGTTGGGCGGATGATTGGAATTCCCAGTATGATATGCTGGAAATGGGCGACGTGGTCGTTGTGGCCAACGTTGGACTGGACGCTTGGGCTTCGGAGGTTCGTTGCGATTACACTCGGAATTCCCGCCTCCAAATCATCGAACGCGTGGACCGTTCAGCCGCCTGATGAGATGGTGGTGACGAGCAATTCCACCTCACGCTGAAGCGGGGTTGAGTGAGGGAGAACGGTACCTTCGTAGCTCACGATCACCATGGAAGGCAGAACATTGGCTTGCTCCAAAGCCTTGCGAACGGTTGTCCCCGGTTCAACTTGAACGGTTGTGTTCACATCCCTGCCGTGGAAGCGGACCTCCATGACATCCCGACCAAACATCATGCTTATGACGGTGGCGCAAGAGCCGGAGGATGGAGCCGAGGTCGCATAGCCCGGTATTGCGGTGGATTCGAAATCCACTGTCCCTTGGACGCGGGGGTTCAAATCCCTCTCTCGGCGCTCCAATTCACATGTAGAATGCATCGTGAGATGCGGTCATTTCCTTCACGAGGTCTTCTTTGACCGACGGAGCCATGGCCTCGAGTTTTTCACGCAACCATTCGCCCCCGTTCGTGGGGACCGTCAAACCAAAGCCAAACCACCGCTCAAGGTGTTCAATCACCCGTTGTGAGCCCATGATGTCAGCACTCGTGCCGACGCTGGTGGCGATAACGCAGGCCGAGTTGAGTTCGTAGAGCGGGCCCATTGATGCGAGCAATGCCGGCATGCCCACGGCCCCCGACTTGGGTTTGTCTCGCCTGACATCAACGCCCATGGCCTCCATGTCGATGCGGAAGGAGGCAGAACTTGCAACGGCAAAGGTCTCTTTGTTCTCTGGCTTGTCAAACATGCCAGCGAGCACCAAAACCGTGGCCACTTTTTGTTCTTGGAAAAACGCCATCAATTCTGCAGCCAATACGGACTGCTGACTTGGTTCGGTGGGCTGGGTCTTTCCAGTCAGGGTGATGAGTGGTGTTCCGTTTGGCGTTTGTATTTGGCGAATGCTGAGATGAGGTGGAGCGAGTAAGCCGTCTTCGTCAAGGTGAGCGTGCGGTGGCAAGCCAACCGGGTGGAGGCGAACAAGTTCAACCGATTCGTGAAGTTCGCATACCGAATCCACAGCCATCTTGCCAATATTCCCCACACCAGGGAATGCGACCAAGGCAGTGGCAGCGGGTGGGAGTTTGGTGGTGCTGCCTCGCCATTCAATGCGCATGGACATAATCGGCCAATCCACGCAACTCGCAGTATAATGTTTGAGACGCTGGGGAGGTGAAGGAACCTGATTTGAAGCCCTTCTGATGTTGCGCGTTTCACTCTTCTTCTGAAGCAACTTGGGCTTTCATGTCCTCAAGGCTTGGCAACGTGGCGAGTTGTGCATGCCAATCTGGCTCTTCCACCCCGTTCATCTTTCGGCGGAGAGCTGCTCGGTGGTCTTCGGGCGACCATTTCAACGGAGCGGCGGCTTGAGCGCGGCCTCCGCACAATGGACAGGTTGTCTTGAGTGAGAAGGCTCCGCATGAGAGGCATTGTTGCATCCGCTGCTTTGCCATGTGCTCACTCTCGCTCTGCGGTTGCCTCACCGCCAGCAGCGGTCATGTGATTGACAACGGCTTGGGTCGCTTCTTCCCACATCGTTTCGGCGACCTTGAAATCCGGTGCACGGAGTTCAAGACGATAGGAGGGTGCCCCGTCATAGAAGCACTTGACGTCGATTTCTTCGGCTTCGTTTGAAAGGGCTTCAGCCGCTTCCAACGCCGAGCGAATCACCGAAACGCCGTCGGTGACATTGATGCTCAAGGTCAAGGTGCCACGAACCTCAACAAAGGGCGGGATGATGTTCTCCACGGCGATTTCAATAAAGGCAGCCAGCCAATCACCCTCAAAGCCAGCATTCTGCAGGGCGCCTTCCTGCATCGCCGCTTCTTCGAAAGCGGTGTAGAGGCCTCCGAAGGCGTCGGTCAATTCAACCGAATACTCTGCCACTTGCTCTTCATTCCATCCGACTTTTTCTCCGAGAACTTTGAGGAGTTGGTGGGCCCGCTGTTCGTTCTTCCATTCTTGGAGGCGGTCCCGGCGGCGTTCTTCTGAAACCGATTTCAAGGACAACTCAAGCGATGTCCCGTCGCGTCGGGTTCGCATGACTTTGCAAATGACGCGCTGCCCCTCTCGGACAAATCCACGAATGTTCTTGACCCAACCAGAGGCGATTTCTCCAATGAAGATGAAGCCCTCAATGCCCTCGTACTCATCGAGAACGACGTAGGCACCGTTTTGTTTGACGGTGGTGATGGTGGCGACCACCAATTCCCCTTCTTCGGGTGTTGCACCGTCTTGGTTTGACATGGAGGCTCAGCCTCCTCAGTTCAGTGCTTCCACAACGGTGCAGCCCACGAGGTCGGCTTTGCCGCCGGCTGGCTTGGTCAACGTTGCGCTGCAAACACCGCAAGCGATTGATGTGGTGGCGCGTGAGAAGATGATGGATTCGCTTCCGCAATCACGGCAGCTTACTCGTAGGAAATGGTTGGTCATGGGGTTCACCTCAGCGGTCGATAAGTTCGAATTTCTTGGCACGCTTGCAAGGAGCGTAGTGTGCTTTGCCGGTCTCGGTGCACCGGTAGAGAATGTTGACGCGCTTCGTGGGCTTCTCACGACCGTCTGGTTTTGGACGGGGGAAACCGCGGTATCCAGCCATGACGCGGCGGAAACGTCGCTGACCCCAGCGAAGTTCAGATGCTCGCTTTTTCTTGACACGCTCAACCGTGTGGAGGGTGTGCTTGCCAGCAGACGGGCTGTAGCGCATAACTTGACGGGGTCGCTTCACCATGTGAACACCTAAGCGTTCAGCCCACAGAGGGGGGGTATTTATGCCCTCCGCCACCGCTTTTGGTGTGTTCGGGACACTGCGGGTCCCTCGGTGGGATTCTCTATAAATCTCTGCGCACAGCATCACCTATGGAAGAGGCGACGCAAGCCTTCGTTTTCTTCTGGCTCGCAGGGCTGTTCGTCGTTTTGGGCGCCATGTTGGCCTTCTTTTCCAAAGTTCATTGGCAGCGCCGGCTCGGCGGCGCGCTCTTCGGCTCTGGACTGCTCTCGTTGATGTTAACGCCCTGGACCCTGCCCTTTTCACCTTCAAGCGCGTTCGGCCATCTCCTCGGCAGTTTGGTTGGTCCTGCGGTCTTGTTGGGTGTTGGGCTGTATCAAATCGCTTTCTCGGGTCACGTGCCCGTTGGCCGGCTGAGCCGTACGGACCGGACCGTCGGGATCGTCATGGTCGTGGTCGGCGTGTTGTGGCTTGAGGCGATGCACTGGTGGGTGCTGACGCCGACCTACCCGAGTGAGGTGAACAAGTACTGGTACATTTTCTGGCCAACCATGTTGCTCGCTGTGCTCACGTGTTCATCCGCCGGCTACGCCGTTGTTGGCCTGGTGGGTGAAGAACGTCAACAAGAACAGCGATTGATGTTGGTGGCGGCCGCCTTGGCCATCGTTCTGATGGTGTTGGGTTCGTTGTTTGATGGGCCGAACGTCGAACACCAACGATTTGCGACAGAACTGCTCTTTGCGGCTGCGGATGTGTTTGGTGCCATGGTCGGGGCTGCGGTCGCTATCCTCCTCTTCGCTGTGGTCCTCGCGGTCTATGAGTCCCAACAGCCAGTTCCCAAGCGGCTCGATCCACCAACCCAAGAGCAACTGAACCAAGCGAGTCAAATCATCGCCCAACATGTTGGAGGTGAAGGTGAAGATGAGTGATGCCTCACCCCTGCGTTCCCTGGCTCGGCTGGGTGCCTTTGCTATCTTGCCAATGGCGGTTGTCCTAATTTTGGTTTGGTGGCTCTCCGTCGATTCAACGGAGGGAACGCTTGTTCGATTCTCCAATGCACTCTTGACATCCTTCACTTTTGTCTCGTTCATCCTTCTGATGACGCTCTTCGTCTATGGAGATGCTCGCAAACGCCCGGTTGCCCCGCTGCTGGGGATGGTCCTGAGTGTTCTCATCGGTGTTGGAATGACCGTTTATTTCCTCTCACAAGGCGAACTGTTGATGGAAGACAACGGCTCAGTTCGCGCGCAAGCCCTTTCCAACCTGATTCGTTTAGGGACCACGCTCATCGGCGTCGGCCTTGGCGTGATGGTCGTGGCCGGTACGCTGTTTGCCAGTTTGATGAACACCCCACCTCGTAGAATTCAATTCGAAGAGGAATGATGGACGGCAAAACGCCTGCCGTTGATTTCATAAGGGGGTGGTCGGTGGCCAAGTCGTTCGGGTGAGCGCATGTCCAAAGGTACACCGTCAATGGGTAAGCGACAAAAGACCACCCACATTCGTTGCCGACGCTGCGGGCGCAACGCTTACCACAAGCAGAAAAAGGTCTGCGCCTCCTGTGGCTACGGCGAATCCTCAAGGATTCGAAAGTACAATTGGTCCAAGAAGACCCACCGCCCCAAGGCTTGAAGCATTCTCATCGCAACGATAAGAAGCAACCTGAGTTTGGTTTGAACGAGGCGAACGCATGTGCGGCATTCTTGGGATTGTTGGCCAACACGGCTCCCATGTGAATCAGTTGCTCTATGACGGGTTGACCGTGCTTCAACACCGCGGTCAAGACGCTGCTGGAATCTTGACCGATACCGAAGGGAACTTCCGCCTTCGAAAATCAAACGGTCTCGTTTCTGATGTGTTTTTCAAGCGCCACATGCTCCGCCTCGAGGGCAATGTTGGTATTGGACATGTTCGCTACCCGACAGCGGGCTCTTCTTCAAGAGCCGAAGCCCAACCCTTCTACGTGAACTCGCCCTACGGCATTGCCCTTGCACACAACGGGAATTTGACCAACGCCGAGGAACTCGGAATGTACCTTCGCGATGAGTGCATGCGGCATATCAACACCACCAGCGACTCCGAACTTCTCCTCAACGCCCTGGCCGTTGAACTTGGCGAGCGCTCGTCTTCCCTTCGCATCCAAGGCGAGCCCCACATCAACATTGAGACCATTTTTGGTGCCATCTCTGCGGTCAACGATCGTGTTCATGGGGGCTATGCCTGCGTTTCAGTCATATCTGGCTACGGATTGCTTGCATTCAGGGACCCAAACGGTATCAGGCCACTCGTCTTTGGCAAGCGAGAGGTCGAAGGCGCAAGCGAATACATCGTTGCCAGTGAAAGCGTGGCCATCACCGCTTTGGGTTTTGAAATTGTTCGGGATGTTGCCCCCGGCGAGGCGCTTTTCATCAGTTCCTCAGGCCACCTGTTCTCACGCCAATGCACACCTCCCGCAAGTTATTCGCCTTGCATCTTTGAGCACGTTTACTTTGCAAGG
>JAYYBT010000057.1:0-10219 GCA_036162675.1 Thermoplasmatota archaeon | reverse complement strand
GTTCACCGCCAAACTCGCGTTGGCCAACGCCACCGTCAAGGGATACCGATAACTGAGGTCGTTGGAGAACACGCCTTCTGGACCTGCCGGAAGAACCGATTGAGTGAGCAAGGCATTGTCGGGCCCGTAGAGATTGAAGGCACAAACCACGCGGTCAAGCCCGTCCAAATCTTCCACGGTGATGTTGGTGTACAAATCCAAACCAGGCGTGGCTTCGGAAAATAAGAGCGGACCAAAGATGGTGGGTGCGTGTTGGAAGAAGACATCAAGGGATTGAGATTTCACAAGTCCGTCCAAGTCAACGGTTGAAAAGACGATTTTTCCGGGCCCGTCCACCATGGAGTTGTCGAGTTTTAATCTAAAGTACAGGAGTTCAACCTCTTCTGATAGGGTGGTGTTCAAGCGGCAAGCCTCGGGTGCCTCCTCGAGCGGCCAAACGGGTGCCGCCATGTTCGGGGCGCTGATGGCCCAACCTGACTGTGTCAGTTGTGCTGTTGTAGATTGAATCGGTCGGTCACTTGAAAGGCCCACGACCAAGGTGGCGATTTGACCGAAGGTCATGTTTCGAACAACACCGTGCTGGTCGCAAGCCTCAAACAACTCGATGTTTGGCGGCGTGAGAAGGAATGGAAGGTTGAGTGCCACACTCGCCGTGGCGCCGTGTTGCCCGCGTCCCGTGACGCTCAGCATCAATTCGCCTCCCTCGAGGGGTATTGAGGCCTGCTCGAGCGGAATGACGGTGCTGCTTTCAGTACCAGGGATGTCCAGAGGTAATTGAACAGGTTCGCCACCGGGCCACTGGAGGGTCAAATCACCAACAAAGGAGGTCATCGGGTCATCAACATCGTCCACGAGCACCCGAACATGTTCGTTACCGTCTCCCACGACACGGTCCAGAACTTCGCCAGAACGTGTTTCAACGCGAACGGTCACCTCGGGGGCTTTGTCCGCCACTCGTATGGTTCGCTGAAGCAGTAAAGAGCCTTCATCGGTTCGAAGTTGAATGTCCACATCTTCCAGGTCGCTCCCGATTTCAAGGTTGAACGGCGATGTGTAACAATAGAGGTTCGTCGCAGATTGCGGGACGAAGGTCATGTTCCCAAGGGTTCCCCTTGAGGTCAAGAACACCGGTGCGGGGGTGTTGAGGTCGTAATCGGCGTCCATAACACATACGGTCAGGAGGCTGGTCTGGTGTCGATAAAGACCGACAGGAGGCCGATTTGGCAACATGGACGCGTTGTTCCAATCGGGAGGGTCAACGCCCGAGACGTGAGGGCCAAACCATGTTCGGGGCGCATCAACGACGCGAGTTACATTTTCCACCACGCTGCTACGGGTCATGTTGCCGCCGTCGCGAGCCGTAGCCTGCAACGCAACAGAACCGAGCGTGGTGTTGGTTGGAATCACGAGGGAGGTTTTCCACAGCACACCGTTTGCCGAACCCATGAACAGCCTTGTCCAGCGACTGCTGTTGACCTGTTCGTTTTCTTGGAGGATTTGCCAGTCGAGGGTGACGTTGGTGACCCCTTCATCGTCGGTCACTTCAACCGAACAGATGGTGTACTCGCCGCGCGACAGTGCAGGCGCATTGCAAGAGATGTCCAGAACTTGAGGTGGTGCGTTGACATCCACAGCGAAGGAAAGGACGTTGTTGTCCAAGACCTGTTCTGGACTGCCGTTGATGTAACGAAGGCGGAGGTCGAGCACCCCGCTTGAGGGCGACACCATGGTCAAATTCACGATGGCCCTGCTGCCAACTTCATCACCGGCCGGCATTATCAGCGAGGTTTGATTGAGCAAGTTATCGCCCAAAATTGTTCGAATTTCGAGTGTGCCGTTGGAGGACGCCATGCCCAAGTTTTCCAACACCACTTGGACCGTCGTTGCCTCACCCTGGTTCACATCGCCAACCGTCCGCACGTCCACGAGGTTCACGTCGTGCACAACATCGGCGTAGGGCGCCATTTTGGGGTCGCCGACCACCACAGCCATCCATCCCGTGTAGCGGTTGGCGGCTGCGTGGCTTTCTGCAAGATTGTAGCCTGCAGCGTAGGTTGGAAGGAAGGTACTTGGAAGCCCCACGGCGGTCAAGTAGGGTTCGTACACGTAACCTTTCACGCCCGATACGCCGTCTTCGAGCAGGTCAGCGATGAGCGATTGACCGTAACTTGTCCCCCAGTTGAAGGAACGACCACCGGTGGAAACGGCCGTGTCGGCGATGGAACCGTTGACCCAATCCATCTGTGGACGGATGGCTCGCAACACCACGGAGTCAATGTAGAGTGAACCCACGGTTGAGATGGAATCGATGTCGATACCAATGCGAATGGTCAAGTCGGTGGCGTTGGCATCGGGTCGCATTCGCATCGTCTGGGATGCCCATGAGGTGGTGAAGGTCTTGGCACTGGAGGTGTTGGTGGAGAGCACTGTTCCAGCGGTATCGGCGCCCTCAACGGTCAATCCGAAGGCGCCGTTGACTTCACCGTCTCGCTTGCCGTAAACGTAGATGTTCCACGCATGGTCCATGAGATGGTTGGGCACGGCAAAGGTGGTCTCAAGCGTGGCGACTTCGGTGCCAGCACCCGAATAGCTGGTGCAGTTATCGATGATGGTCCGGCGCAAGGCCGTGATGTCCTCGTCCTCGAGCGCAACGTCCCATACCATCACTTCGTCGATCATTCCTTCGAAGTAGGCGTTGTCGGCTCGGTTTACGCCCAACTTATACAGGTCGATGTTGTTGAATGAGCCGTTGGGGTACACGCCGCTATTGACGAGCACACCGTCCATGTACTGACGTAGGTCGCCGTCGTCAAACACGGAGACAAGATGGGTCCATCGCTGGGCCACCACATCGCCAAAGACGCGCGTTTGGTTGTTGTGCAACCTCCATTTATTGCTTGAAACCATGTGTTGGAAGGACAGGTTGGAGCCGGCTTGGTCGTCCACGGCGAAGGTTGAGGCGTAGGTTGATTGAGCGGTGGTGTTGGCCCAAACCCACTGACTGACCGTCATGTTTCCATACCAGTCGTCAACGTTCACCTTGGCCATATCGTTGGTGCCATCGTACCACAAACACGAACCATCGGGGCACGTCCTCCAATTGCTGTTGTCCATCCCGGTGAGCGTCATGTTGGCGACATCCGAACCGTCGTCGACAGCGGTGCTTCCTGACCCGTCTTCAAACGCCCAATGGTGGACGAGGTGGGAGGATTTTGGAGCAACATCGTTGGCGACCACAAAGGCCGAGGGCGGTACAGGGGCCTTGCTGGTGTTGGGCCCCTGCCATGAGAAAATGAGGCCGTGTGGCCCACCTCCTTGGAAGAACTCAATTCGGAATTCATGCAGCCCTTCGGTGAGGTTGACCGAACCCGAGCGTTCGCGCATGCCGTGCATGCCGTAATTGGTTGCAAGGGACTCGCCGTTGACCCAAAGCTCTGAACCGTCGTCGGAGTTGATGAAAAAGGTCCAATTTCCAGTATCCGGTACGTCGATCAATCCGCTGACTCGGGCTCCCCAGTCGTTCTTGAAACGACTGTCAAGGCCAGGGTAGGCGTTGTAGGATGAACCTCGGTTGAGATGGGGTTCAATTTGGACTCGGTCGGGGCTCCGGTCGATGAGGGAAGGCATGCTCGAGGAACTGAAACTGACGCCAGCGTTGTCAAAATATTCTCCGTATATGCCTTGCAAGCCCTTGCCTCCGTCTTGGTCGCAATCGGTACGGATACTGGCTTCGAAGGCGCCGTTACCGCCTTGTTTTTCATCGGTTTGGTAGGACCAATTGAAGTCGTCTTCCGGTGCTACGGTTGGGGACGTGTGTGTCCAGTAGCGAGAACCGCTTTGCCATGAGGTGTCAAGGGTATCAAAACCGCTGTTGGGGAGGTAATTTTTGTTCCAGTTTCCATCGTTGCTGCCCCACGATGCATACCCCATCACGTTGGAGATGTTGGTCAAGAATTCTGTCTCTTCGTCAAAATGGACCGGCAGACCCATGCTCTGGTTGAGCGTTGTGTTGGCCGTGTACAGGTCATCGTTCCAAAATTTGTAGCCCGAATTGTTCCGGTTGGTGGCCAAATCGAGCACGAAGGTACCTCGTTGGCCTAAACTTTGGTTGGCTCGCTCAATGAGTTCGAGGGCCGTATCCACGGTGTATCCGGTCAGGCGAGTCACCAAGAAAAAGCCGTACTTGTTTCGCGTGAACGGTTCCATGGCTTTTCCAGCCAGAGGGCCGTAGTCGTGGGTGCCCCAGTAGTTGGTGCCGATCGAACTGTTGTAGGCGCCGCCCAACAAGGCCAATTCTTGGTCAAAACTCGCTTTATCGTTCCCACCCGATACACGAAGGGGGATGCCCTTGGTCGTCACGAGGTAATTCAGTTCGCTCAGCGTGCTGCGGTTCTGGAGCATTTCGAGGAATGGATAGGCGAAATATGTGTTGAACTGGTTTCTGTTGACGGTCTCGCCGGTTGGGGTTCCCGAGGCGTTGAACAGGAATACGCGGTCCAGGGAGATGTTTCGAGCCGCAACAAAAGCCCACCCGATGGTGCGACTCTCCTCGGAGAGGTTGTTGATGAGCACGCCGACGTCGCTGTAATCGGTGACACTATCGTAGGTGAAACCTTGAGGAACGGCGATGTTTTGCCAGGGCGTTTGATTCCAAACATCGTCTGCACCGCCGACGAAGAAGCCCGAAAAGAGTTCATCCTCAAGTTCTCGCTCAATGCTCATTTCCTCGGGAACGGCTTCGTGAGAAAAGGGAAGAAGTGAGAGCAACAACAAGGCCACGAAAGCGATGCTGCACGCCTTCGTGGACATGGTCAAGGCACCGTCGCAGCCGATTTAGCGGTATCGCCTTGGGGATGGCTGTGACGAAGGCGAGGTAAGGCGGGGAATTCTGCGTTTTTCATCAATTTACGGGGCAGATAATATGTAGGGTCGCCTTCTCTTAGAACCGATGGCCGAACTTTACATGGCACGGACCTGCAAACACGGCGTCCTCCGCGTGATGGGGGGCGATGTTTGGAATCACAGCGGGGATGTGCTCATCACGCCTGCCAACAATCGCCTGTCCGGAAGGGAGGGCCTCGATGCCATGATTCATCAGAAAGCCGGGAAGGAGTTGACCCAGGTCACCCGCAACATTTGCTTGGACATGCGAAAAATCAACGCACCACCCTGCGCCGTCACAAAGAACGTCATCACCGAACCCTTTGCACTCGCTGAAAATTACAAGCACATCATCCACGCCGTGGGACCCGATTGTCGGCGACCGAATCAGGATGAGGCTCGTCGGGAACTCTTGGCGGAAACCTACGCCAACCTTTTTGCAACCATTGAAGAAATGGGCGATATAACCTCGGTCGTTTCTCCTCCGTTGTCCATGGGCGTGTTTTCCTACCCGCACCGAGAAGGTGCTCGCTTGACCCTCCAAGTCTTGCTGGAAATGCTGGACGGTGAGAAGGACTTTGGCATCAGGAATTACACCATCGTGGTCAAAGAAAAGAACTTCATCAGCAACATGCGAACCGTTTACCGAGAGGGAGAAGACCAGTTTCCGGGCGTCGACACCACGATGCAGGATTCAGTTCGCTAAGCGGTTGTTGATGCGGTCGAGTTGACCCTCGAGCATCACCTGTTCTTCGGCGACCTTCCCCAGTGAAGCACTCTCAAGGTTGCGTTCAATGGAAAGTTTGAGTCGCTTGATTTCATTGATGCGCTGCGTGCGGTCTTTGGGGCGGTTCACGGCACTGCGCATGCTGAGGAGCCATTCTTCCAAGAGTGCCGCTCCCCATTCTGGCACACGCAGTTCACTCGAGAGGTAGATGCTCTGCCGTCGATGTTGGAATCGTGTTTTTCCTTCACTGGTACGCATGCCAAGGACGGAGCCAGGGTTCCATGTTTCCAAAGGGATGTGAAGGTGTTGCTGGATGTTGAGTTTTCCGTTGCTGTCCATCAAAAAATCAGCGATGAGGACGCTGGAAGAAAGGCGAATCAGCACCTGAACGACATCATCGTGATTGGCCCAGTCCGAAATGCGCACCGGTCGCTCCCCCCAGGTCTCTTCACACCAGACCTCAATGGCCATGTTATGGGGGTGCATGGACTTCAACACACGCCAACCCATCATCAAGTTTTGTCCTTTTGACGAGGCCAGGGCGCGTATCAACGTTCAAGACGGAACGGCGTTTGCGTGCAGCATGGTGGGGTCGTGGGGCTCGGTTCAGGCCGACTGGACCTTGGTGTTCGCACTGCTCATCGGCTGGTACATCCTCATCAGAACCTGGGAGCGAAACGGCACCCTTGACCGCTGGAACGCCACCCGAGCCCTCGGCATCGTGCTGATGGTTCGAACCCAACGCGGCCAACGGCTTCTGGATTGGTTGGCTCGCCCCCGGCGGTTCTGGCGAGCCTACGGCGAAGTCTCGCTTTGGGTTTGCTCGGTCTCCATGCTCATGGTCGCTCTGGTGGTGATCCTCGCCTTCATCACCTCCTTACTCTCACCACCAACGGCTTCGCCACCATCGGCCAGTGAATTGGTCGCTGTGCCGGGCATTAATCCCGTCATTCCGCTCGGCTGGGGGGTCTTGGCCTTCGTCGTTTCACTCGTGATTCACGAATTTGGTCATGGCTTGCTCGCTCGTGGCCACGGTATGCGTATCCGTTCCTTCGGTCTGCTCCAACTTGGTCCATTGCCGTTGGGCGCATTCGCTGAACCACAATCTGACGAGTTGATGCGAGCCCCACGAAGAGAGCGCTTGCGTATGTTTGCCGCAGGACCGGCGACCAACCTCTTTGCTGCTTTCATCATGATGCTGTTGTTGGGCGGAATCGCGTCACAAATCGTCGCCGAAGAGGATTACATCCACGTCCGAGGCATCGTGGTGGACGGTGGTGCAGAGCAAGCCGGCATGCAACCGTGGGACACCTTGGTTTCCATCGACGGTCAACCGGTTCACACAACGGATGATTTCAGGGATATCCTTCTGGGGTACCAGAGTAACGACACCGTTGATTTGGTGGTCATTCATCAGGACGGGTCGCGGGAAACACTGCAAGCCACCTTTGGCGACAAATACCAGTATTACTCGGATTTGGGATGGAGCGAGGAGGTCCTCGCCAACCTCGATGTACAGCCCGGTGATGCGTTTTTAGGCGTTGAAGGCCTTTCCGAAGGCACAGCAGGTGTCGACCGATTAGCTGGACCTTTTTCTCCCCGTTGGGAGGGAAATCTTGCCCAGCGCGCCCTTTCAGTTCCCTTCCACATTCTGACGATTTTATTGATTCCGTTTGAACTCGGAGGTGTAGCGATTCACCCCTTTGAGGAGGCGTTGATGGTCGCAGGGGATGGGGTCGTTGGCAGCCTCTTGGGCACCGATGTTCTGATGTTTTTCTGCCACCTGATGTTCTGGTTGATGTGGGTCAACATCCTTCTTGGCTTTACAAACTTGATTCCGATGGTCCCCTTTGACGGCGGCCACATGCTGCGAGACATGCTCCACGCCTTTTTGAGTGGGGTGAAACGTGTGGGTCGGAAACTCAAGTTGTGGGACCTGCATCCGATGTGGGTGGACCACATCTCAACGCGAGCATCGAGTTATTCCTCCCTCGTCTTGCTGGTCATGTTGCTCTTCACGATGTTCATTCCTTACCTTTGAACACCGGAAGAACTGCCGACCGCCGTCGCTCCAATTCTGCAAGAATATCCACAGCACTTTGTTCACGGCGTTCAGCCATCGTTGGTGGAGACGCTCGTTGGGCTCGCTCCTGAAGGGCGGAAACCTGTGCATCCTCGCCTCCAAGCGGCGAACACATCATGGCGAGAAATTGGTTGAGGGGCATCCCTTGCTCCCAATCGATGAACGGTGAGCCGTTTCGATTCAACGGGAGTGGGGGAATCATCTTGGCCAAACGAGCGAGGGTACCGGACAAACCGTCGGTTTCAACACGAAATAAACGCCAAGAATCGCCCCGAACGCCCTTTCGACGGTGGGCGTAAAGCGGCATCAATCCCGACCGCTCACCCTCCCGAATCATGGCGTTGAGTTGGTCTTTTGTGCGTCCCGAAAAATACAATTTCTCCGCACGCGTTGATTTCACTTCGATGGGAAAGCAGCAATCACCACGAAGCGCTACCAAATCACCGCTGCCCTCCATGCCCGAGCCAGCGGCACGGACGACGAGAAAGGGCCTGTCAAGAACGCGCATGGTTCGTGCCTTTTCCTCCGGTGTGCAACTGCGCGTCACCGCATGCACGCCCCTTTCCGTGCCCGATAGAACATCCCGGAGCTCACGCTCGTAGGCGCCTGTCATGGGGTGACATCCGCGTCTATCGTTCTTGATAACTTCGGAACAGGACCGCCGCATAAACCGAGTTTGAGAGGCCGTTCACTTGGCCAACCGATAGGTTAGAACAGGGCCAACGGATGGGCAAGGTGTGAAGCCGCTCTATGTCCGAACGGATGATTTCCGTCTGGCCCATCGGCTGTTGAGCGAACTCAAGCGACGAAACTTGCCGGCTCAACAACGTTCAACCACCGATGCGATTGAAGCCGAGGCGTATTGGTTTGGTACGCCTGAAGAAGTCCGCACTCTGGGTGGGCGAGGTGTGGCCGTTGAACTCGATGATGTGGCTGAGACCGTTTCAACGTGGCTGCTATCGCGACAGCTGACGGGACCGCCTGCGCAATTGGTGGTGGGTCTTGACCCAGGTCCTCGGCCAGGATGTGCTTTTTTCGCTGACGGTCTCCTGCTAGGAAAGCGCGAGATGGATTCCATCGATGAATCGCTCGAAAGCATCGTGAACTTGGTGGAACACACCTGTCCGGCTCAGGTGCTGGTTCGTATCGGGCATGGTTCTCCGGTTCATCGAGATCGTTTGGTCAATCGCGTTTTAGCTCTTGGCTACCATGTTGAAATTGTCAACGAACACCGAACCAGCGCAGGTCAACCTCGACATGCGCACGGCTCTGCCGCCCTCAAAATCGCCATGATGCCCGGCACGCCGGTGCACGAACAACGCAAGGTTCAGGCCTCCACGGGTGAATTGCGAAACCTCCAACGCATCAGCCGCCAGCGCTCAAAAGGCCAATTGACCATTTCGCTGGAAACGGCGATGCGTGTCAGTGAAGGTCAACTGACGATGGACGAGGCCCTCAACGAATCGGGTTATGACGCCTCTTGATCGCGTTCAAGTTTGGCAACTTCCATCATTTCCGGCGAACGGTTCAACCACCAGCGGAACACCTTTTCGGATGCTTGAGGCGCCAGCAAAACGGCCCCGAACACGGCGAAAAGGGCGATGAAGGAAGACGAAGGCACGTCCCTCGTTCCATAGGAATCCGGTCCGCCCACCATCAGTTTGACCGTGCCAAGCCACGGAATTTCCCCTCCGGCAACACCCAAGACCCAGGTGTCTCGAACAGGCCCGACCACGCCCGAAGCGCTGTGAACGCCTGCCGAGCCACGAACGGCCTCGGCGCCTTGGTCAACCGAACATTTGTTGTTGTCGCCAAGCGTCAGCATACCTTCGTGTCTGGGCGTCCATTGCTCCACGACCAAGTAGGACTCAATCCCGGCATGAGCTGGACGTTTGCAGTCGTAGTACGCAGCGTCGCTTCCGTCAAAACGCACGGTGATGTTGCTCACGTTGCTGACCGTGGTTCCGGGGACCGACCACGTGAGGATGCAAGAGCCTGGCAAACCGTCCTCAGCGATGCGTTCTGCGTCGTACGTCGCTTCTTCTGGACACGGTGAAACCGCTTCTCGGTCTGGCAGGACCGTTTCTTCCGCGACCACGCGCATGATGGCGCGATGAATGATGGGCGTACCGCCTTCACCGTTCTTAGCGTAGATGATGACGTCCCCCTCAAGTCCGTGCTGTGCATACCCGTAGGCGGGGTTGCTCGGATCGGTGGCTTCGGCGTAGGTGACGATGGTATCGCCCGGTTGGTCGTGAACGAGAATGAGGTCGCCCGCATCAATGCTACCCAACTCACCGCCCTCATCGTGAATCATGGATTTGGACTCAACCACCACCAACGGCGGCATGGAACCGGTGTGGATGAACATCGCCCCAACCAAACAAGCGATCATGCCCACGGCGAGCGCCAACTCGAGGAGCAGCGTACGCAGAGGGTCGTGTTCCGACATGTGGTGGCCTCGAACTCATCGCTTGACGCCGCGGCCATCAAGGAAGGCTTTCCACTGCTCAAGATGCCCGGCGCCC
>JAYYBT010000056.1:0-5712 GCA_036162675.1 Thermoplasmatota archaeon | reverse complement strand
ACTTCTCGGTCCCAAAGCCTTCGTAGAGGACGTTCATGATGTGGAGAACGGTGTCGTTTCCAATCAAATCCGAAAGCGCCAACGGCCCGATGGGGTGGTTCATGCCGAGTTTCATGATGCCATCGATGGCTTCCGGTTCTGCTACGCCTTCCTGAAGCGTGAGGATGGCTTCGTTGATCATTGGACAAAGGATGCGGTTGGAAACAAAGCCGGGTGCATCGTTGCACGAAAGGGCGGTCTTGCCCATCTTTTCAGCCGCTTCAACCACAGCGCTGTTGGTCGCTTCACTGGTGCCATCCCCGTTGATGATTTCAACGAGTTTCATGATGGGAACCGGGTTCATGAAATGCATGCCGATGACTTTGTCGGGTCGGTTGGTCGAACCTGCGATGGTGGAGATGGAAATGGATGATGTGTTGGACGCCAAGATGGTCTCCGGTTTGCAGATGTTGTCAAGTTCCGAGAAAATTTCTGCTTTGAGGGCAAGAATTTCTGGCACGGCTTCCACCACAAGGTCGCAATCAGCGCACATGCCACGGTCCGTCCCGGTCGTGATGCGGGCGAGGGCGGCGTCGGCGTCGTCTTGGGTCATGCGTTCTTTGCTCACCAGTTTCCCAAGCGAGAACTGAATGGTGCCCAAACCCTTCTCGACGTATTCGTCCTTGATGTCAATCATGACAACGTCATAGCCCGCACAGGCAGCCACCTGTGCGATGCCGTTGCCCATTTGTCCTGCGCCGATTACGCCAATGCTCTGAATCATCGTTCCACCTTCGTTCAAATCCACACGCACACCGTTCATGAAGATGTGGATTCGTTTGGACGGCGTCGGGGAAAGGAATATGCCTCGACAAACAGTAGGTAAGCCATGGTTCAGATTCTCTGCCCCCATTGCGAGGAAGAGATTGAACTCGATGACGATGCTTCGGGAGAATTTGCCTGCCCCCACTGCGACGGTGAGTTCGAGTGGAACATACAACCAAAGGTCGAACAATTGGACGAGGAAGACAACCTCCTGCTCACCGTCGTGAGTGGATTCTTTTCGGGTAGCCTGCTACTCACTGGCCTCGCCCTTCTGGTCGCCAGTTTGGTAGGATTGAGTTTCAGTTCCATTCTGTGGGGTGCGGCTGGTGACGGGTCAACAGACAATCTAGGTGGCATCGGGGTTGTGGTGGTGATGGGCATTGCTGGTGCTACTTTTTTGCTCTCCCTCGCGGTAGGGTTTTGGGGATTGAGTATTCTCTTGCTTGGTATAGCACGTGTTCTGCGAAAATAGTCAAGGGCTCTGGTTTGTACCTCAAGACAATTGAGAAGTAGCCCGACTCGGATTCGAACCGAGGTCGGCGGGACCAAAACCCACCATGATGGACCCCTACACTATCGGGCTGTGTAAGCCGGTCGGAGCGGTTCCGCTTTTTGTTTCTGTCGGCTTTGCTTTCAGCGAAGCAGTTCGTGGTCGCCAAGCGTTTTTCGGGCGCTGTCAATGAATTGGTTGAGGTCAATATCACCTCTGTCCATGTAGATTTGTGCCTGCAAAGCCATGTCCAACTTGTCGAGCCTCTTGACAAAAACGGCCTCGGGTGTCGTTTGGTTTTCATACTCATCAAACAACGAAACCCATTCTGGGGCAATCTGTTCCATAGCGGCACGTTCGTCAGCTGACTTCGTGGAAACATCGTCGAAAGGCGTTAGGTCGCCAACGATAACCTCCGGCAAGTCATGAACCAAACAAAGTTTGAGAACATGTTCGAGATTGAGGTTGCCAGGGCACATTTTGAGCGCAAGAATGGCCATTCCCCATGAATGAGCGGCGACGGATTCGGGGGATTCAACACCCACATTCACCCATCCTTGGCGCAGCACATCTTTCAGGCCGAGGTAGGTCTTGAGGTCATCGCGCATGGTGGTGGCTTGAAGCGCGGGTTCAAAACCTCACCTCTTCAGCTAACATCATGAGTGCCCGAGCCCCAACCTGGTGGAATGAGGCGCACGCCTTCCTACTCAAGGACGAATTATTGGGCCCGGTGGTGGAGCAATTTGGTCCCAACGGCATCACGAGTCGAGATGACCTGTTTCAGACGCTGGTCCGCTCCATCGTCGGCCAACAAATCTCTGTGCTCGCTGCCGACGCCATCTGGGGCAGACTGGTGGAGCACCTCGGCGAGGTGACGCCCGATGCGGTGCTGGCCACCGACCAACCGAGCATCGCAGCGTGCGGCGTCACCCGGCCCAAAGCGAGTTACATCTACGGCCTTGCAGAAAACGCCACAGATCTTCTCAACCAGCCTTGGGAGGAGATGTCCGATGAGGCCATCATGAAGCATCTGGTGAAGTTCAGGGGCATTGGTCCTTGGACGGCTGAAATGCTGCTGATGTTCCACTTTCTGCGCCCTGACGTGTTCAGTTTGGGCGACATCGGCCTTATCCGAGGCACGCAACGGCTCGTGCCCGAGGCTGAAACGAAGGAACAGGTCGGAGAAATCGCCGAACGCTGGCGGCCCTACAGGACTGCTGCGGCGTGGTACCTATGGCGTATCCTGGACCCTGTTCCCGTAGAATACTGAACAGCGAAGGTTTGACATGAAGTCACATGATGGTTTTATCATGGCCGAGAATCCCTACTCGCCAAGCAAGCCCGCCAAAACGCTCGCTGAACGACTTGGTTCAACGGGCAACAAAATTGCCGAATTGTCAAAGCAGGCCGCCAGCGCCACCAAGGAGGCGATGTCCAAAGTAGCAGATGCTGGAAAGGGTGCTGCGGCCAAAACATCACAAGCGGTTTCTGAAGCGAAAGAATCCCGAAGGGAAAAGAAAGAGGAAAAATTGACGCAAAAAATCGAGGAAACGCGAGCGGAACTCAAACAAGACGGACACATTGAATTGGCTCCGGCCATGATCACCTTGCCTGAATTTGAAGAGGAACGCATGGCCTTGATGGCAGAAGAGCACGATATTCTCGTGGACTTGGTGGACCACATGCACGCACTTTCAGAACGTGTTGACCAACTTGAGCAAACCTACCGTGCGCTCGCCATTGAAGAGAAATCCAAGTTGGCCGAGGCATCGCAAGAGGCATCGGAAGACTCACCTGCAACCACGTCTCAGGGGATGACCTCCGCCCTTAGCCTGCTCGGTGCTTCAATGGTGTGGGTGGTTTTGCTCACGGGCATTGACCGATACCTGGCCTCCAATGAAGTGATGTTGTTCTCAAGTTATCCTGCAGAGATACCTGTTTGGGGCGTTGGTGCTGGCTCTTGGGTCATGTTTGTCATTCACCAAATCGGAAAGGCTGCACCGTTCCTTCGCGTTTCCACTCCAATGCTCATTCAAACAGGCCTCGCGGTTGGAATCACGACCGTAATGGCACTCCTGCTCTCAGACAACACCATCTCCACGATGTCAAGCGTTTGGACATGGGGCACAGCCATCGCTGTGGCCGTGTTGTTCTCATCGAGTCTGGTGGCAAGCGCTTGGCGAAACACGAGAAAGGTGTTGACGCCAAACGAGGAAATCGAGCTTATCGATTGATGGCTTCACCGTCTTTGAACAAATCTCGAGTGATGTTCTTCTGGTGAGATTCAAGGGTGCCGCCGCCGATTTCAAGCAACTTGGCATCGCGCCACAAGCGCTCTACGTGGTATTCACCGACGTAGCCGTAGCCACCCATCACCTGCATGGCGGCGTCTGCGATCTCTTTGGCCGCTGTGGTGGCGAAGAGTTTGACACCGTCGGAATCAAGGCGCTGGCCCGCCGTTCCGATGGTCAGATTGTTGGCCGTGTCGTAGATGTAAGCGCGCATGGCTCGGTACTTGGCCCAACTCTCACCGATGTAGCGTTGGATTTGACCAAAGTCACGAATGGCTGAACCGAAAGCGGTTCGGTCGGTGGCGTAGCGGTTCATTTCCTCAAGTGCTCGGCGTCCAATGCCAAGGGCCATGCCGGCCAAGGTCAAGCGTTCAAGTTCGAGGTTACCCATCATGTGGAGAAGGGATTCACCCACGCCACCCACGAGGTTTTCTGCGGGGACAATGCAGTCGTCAAACACCAATTCGGCGGTGTTGGAGGCGCGCATACCGGTCTTGTCGTAGATTTTCTGACCCACGCTGTAGCCGGGCATGCCAGCCTCGACAAGGAAGGTGGACATCTGAACACGGCCACGCTCATCCTCTCCAGTTCGTGCATAGACCCAAACGACATCAGCAGGGGTGCCTTCCTCGTCAATGCAGCCGTTGGTGATCCACATTTTTCGACCGTTGAGCACCCAGGAGCCGTCATCCCGTTGCACGGCAGACGTGGAGAGGCCAAGGACGTCCGTACCGGCATCGGGCTCCGACATGGCCATGGCACCAATCCATTCCCCAGAGCAGACTTTGGGCAAAATTCGGGCCTTTTGCTCCTCATTACCGTTGTAGGCGAGGTTGTTGACAAAGAGCATGGAGTGCGCCAAGTAAGCAAGTGCAAACCCTGGGTCGGAGGCGGACAATTCCTCGTGCACAATCGTACACGCCACGGCGTCCAATCCTGCCCCGCCGTATTCTTCGGGAGCACTGATACCCAGAAGACCAAGTTCGCCCATGCTGCGCAAGAGTTCGAGGTTGAATTTCTCCTCACGGTCGTATTCCAAGGCTTGGGGTTCAACGTATTCTTGTGTCCATTCTCGCACCATTTCACGAAGCATCACGTGTTCTTCGCTGGGGTTGGCGATGTCCATGTTGGCCATGCTCCGCCGTTGATACGGTGGCTTTTGACCTTTGGCGCAGGCTCGGCTTACAGCCGGAACATACCTTCCAAATCAAAGTGTCAAATTCTGTCGTTCAACGAGAAATTCAAACGACAAGTCGAACAGACCTTTGCCGTCGACAACAGCATTCCAAGCGCCATGGCCATGACCTTCCAGCGTCACAAGTTCATTGTGGATGTTCAATGAATTGTAGATGTCCTGCAGAACCAGCGCTCCCTCGTAGGGCGTAACGGGATCGTTTCCATCGCCATGGGCCATGAACAACTCCGGGTCATTCGCATCGTATCGGTCGACACCGTACACCGTGTTGTAGAGCTCGATTTTAACATTTGAGCCCCAGAAATAGACCATGCTCTTCACATCGTAGGTTTCGTTCAGGTTCGTCGTGGCCAAGGTGGGGTCGTCATCGAGGGTGATTTCATCACGGAAATCGCCTGCATCGCTGATGCCCAGCGCGATGGTCGTGATCGAGCCTGCTGAAGCGCCACCGACCGCGATCTGATTCACATCGATGTTGTACGTGTCCGCGTTGGCAACCACCCATCGCAGCGCCGCTTTGGCGTCCCGCTGAGCGGCGTACATGGCCACGGATTGCTGAAGTTGTTTGGACGATTCAACGTTCTCAAGCGCATGCTCAATCCATGCCTCGGGTGCAATGCCGCGGTAGTAGTCCACGATTTCTTCCTGAGACTTCCCGTCAACGTCACCCAATTCTTCTGTGGTTCGGTAGTCGATGGAGACGTAGACCCAGCCGCGGGAGGCGTAGTAATTGCCCATTTCCACGATCTCAGGCTTGTGTTTGATGCCGCCCGTGAATCCTCCACCATGAATGAACATCAGCACCGGCCTGTCGGTTGAATTCGTGTCCGGACTGTAGACATCAAGTTTCAAGGAAACGGGTTCGGCTTCCGAACTCGTTGCCGTGTGGGCGAGCCCGCTGGCGTAAACGATGTCTTCGTAGGTCAAGACCC
>JAYYBT010000055.1:0-4973 GCA_036162675.1 Thermoplasmatota archaeon | reverse complement strand
GCCGCTGCCAAGGCCGAGAATGATGGAAAAGAAGAGAATGACGTACAACCTTGTCAAGGTCGTGTCGTCTTTGGGCAAATCCAAATTGACGACGATTTTCTCCTTCTTTCGTGCCAACCTTTCTCCCCCCTCTACATCTCTTGCTCCTTGCTGCTGGTCCACACGAGGATGGCGTAGGCGATGTGAATCATCGGAATGAATCCGAGCACAATGCCGTAGAGCATGCCTTCACTCATTTGAGCACCCGAACCCGAAACCCAGAACATGATGACGAGCATGACGATCAAAAACAGCGGCATGGCGACGGCGACCACAATGTAGGACTCGGCTAGGAGGGCAATGGATTCGAGGAATTGCCCGAGTCTGGTTCGGTTTTCACGCATGTAGTGCTCTGCACGGTTGAGGAAGAACAGCTTGAGTTGACCGCCTGCAGTCAGGGTGCCGACCATGCCTTGGAAAAATTCCGTCAACCAAACCGAAGCAGCACGGTCAACGCTCATCTTCATCGCCGTGATGAGGTCGTAGCCAAGCAACGTGATGTCGCGATAAATCATGGCTGCGTCATCAGCGACGTCCCCGTAGATGTCCTTGTTCATGGCAAGGGAGCGGAAAATCTTCGCTGGTGTGGCGTTCGCTGCTGACATGGCGGCGGTGTAGGACGCAGCGTAGGGCAGGTACTTCTCAATCATGTCAGCACGGCGAGTGGCTTCTCGCTGTGCGCCGCCCTTGTTGTATTTGTAGGCTGCATAGGGGATGATGAGGCCGCCCAAAGCGACGATGATGACCTTCAGGGCGGCGGGGAACACTTGCAGTGCATATTCGGGACAACCATTGCCTGGCTGTGTGGGGTCAACGAGGTCGGGGTTCCAATACTCCCACTCGAAACAAGGATTGAGCGTGGCGGAATCTTGGATGCTTTCGTAAAAGGCGATAACACCGATATCGGGAATGAAAAAGACGGCCACGAACGCCCACGACATCAGGGTGATGGCAATGGAAGTGACGATGACGGTGGACAAGTACACCTCGGGCATCATGCCCATGGAACCCTTGACGAGGTTCGCTGACAATTCCTTGTCGTTGCGAGCACGCTTCTTGACAAACGGCCCGAGCAGCCGATTGCAGATGCGTTGCCATGCCGTCAGGTCCATTGTATCACCGTGATAGAATTCGCCGCCTCACTTCAACCCGTCCACACGAGCGAGAATTTCGTTTGGACGCACGTAATACTCGGTGACGATTTGAGACACTTGGTCTGCCTTGCGGATATCGTTCAACACCATCCACTCAAGGATGCGCTTTCGGGTACGAAGTTCACGTCGCATCTCCTCTTGGCTGTAGTTGATCTTGACCATGATTTTCTCCAAAACATAGGACTTTCCGCTGAAGATGAAATCGTCGTTGGTGACGTCCCATCGGAACACTTCGTTGGTGATGACCTCCATGGAGTTGGGGTCAATACCGACGATTTCCACCACCTGCTTGGTTCGTCGCACACGCCGTCCGTTGATACGGGTTTGAATCTGAATTGAACAGGCTTCAAGCGCCGGCAGAAGCACACGTGGGATGTCGATTGGCTTGTTCTCCAAACGGTGAACGAGCGAGGGGACCGAGTCGGCGTGGACCGTGGAATACGCGCAGTGGCCGGTGGCCATGGCTTGGAACAGAACATAGGCTTCAGCACCACGAATCTCACCCACAATGATGTATTCCGGCCGTTCACGTAACGCTGCTTTGAGCAATTCGAACTCACCGATGACACCGTCATCGCTCTCACCACCGAACCCTTGCCGAGTCAGCCCCGGTACCCAGTTGGGTTGAGGGATGTTGACTTCACGGGTGGATTCAATGGACACGATCTTCATTTGCCAGGGGATGAAAATGCACATGGCGTTCAAGGTCGTCGTCTTTCCAGACGCCGTACCACCGACGAACAGCATGGGCACTTCGTTCTGGAAGGCAATCCAAAGATAAGCGACCATCAAGGACGACATGGTTCGGAACGCCACGATGTCGGCCGGTGAGAACGGGTCGTCCTTGAACCGGCGAATACAGAAGGCTGAACCGCGGGTTGAGATTTCGTGACCCAGCTTCATAACGATACGTGAACCGTCCATCAGCGTTGCATCGAGCAAGGGCTCAGCTACCGAAATGTGCTTACCACAACGTTGAGCGAGTTTGATCACATAGGATTCCAATTCTTCATCCGTCTCCCAAACACAGGTGGTTTCCACCGATTCGAACTTGCGATGGTAGGCGAAGATGGGGACATTGGTCCCGTCGAGTGAAATATCTTCCACGTTGACGTCGTTCATCAGCACGTCCATCTTGCCGTAGCCAATGAGGTCTCGGCGCAGGTAGTAGAAGAGTTTGGACTTTGATTTCTTGTTGATTTTCATGCTGTAGGATTTGATGACCTTGTCCATCGCCGTGCGGACGTAGGCTTCTGGATTGGAATCAATCTCCTCGATGTTGGCGGTCAACGAGCGAATGAAGATGTCCATGATCTCATCGCGTTGCTCCTGTTCCTTTTTGGTCAAGGGAGGCTCAATGATTTGGTAGATGATGTTCAGCGTTTGCTTGTCACGAACGATGCGAGCAAAGGCGTGTGGAGGCATGACAGGGTACTTGTCAAGCTCATCGTATTGCGCTCGTTGTCGGGCCCTTTGTCGGCCACCGCCACCGCCCTTTTTTCTTGCCATGGTCACCAACCCCCGCGAATGCAATTTGCTACAACATCTCCCCGACTATAACACTTGGGTGAAAAACGGGCGGAAAACGGCCTGCTGTGGCGAATCCATTCGACTCGACGAGAGGAGGTCAAGCGTTGCGAACATTCTCGAGCCATGCCGAGCAACGAGCCTGAAATTCAGCGAGTTCCACATCGTTCACGAGCACATCGGTGGCGTCGTTGATGAGCACGTCCAAACCCCACCCTCGCTCCCGTTCGTTTCGCGCCTCAAAGGCCGCACGGTCACCGTCTTCCGAGCGACCTCTCTGAACGATGCGTTGGAACCGCAATTCATTGTCTGCCTGGATAGCCACGGTGCGATAAGCACCGTTCCAGCGAGCAGAAAAGACGGCGTCCTCGGCCGTTCCACGCAGCCCTTCGATAAGGACGAGGTCGTGGCTTTGGAGCAATTCGTCCACGCGGTCACACAGCCGAACGGCCAAAACATCCTCGCCGTGTTGAGCACGGAGTTCAGCAGCAACCTCACCAAAGACATGTGGCTCCTCCACAAGGCCTCGAGCTCGCACTTCAGCCCGAATCATATCGCCCATCGACACGATGGGAACCTTCGCCTCGCTCAAGACGGCGGCGAATTCACCTTTCCCTGACCCGGGCATGCCGCAGACCGCCACCACCTGAGCCATGAGGTTGGCTCATGACCGCCGCTCAAGAACATACCTGCCCGAACGACGGTGAAGTTCAGTTTGAGAACTCGGAACGGCCCCATCGCTTGTCCATCAGTTTCCACAACAGTGCGGAAGCAAAAATGAGACCAATCGAGATGGCGATCATGCCCATGTAGCCTTGTTGGACCATGGATTCGTCGTACATTTGGGCGGTAGCGGCAAGACCGTCTTGGCTGGCTCGCTCCCACCAGTTTCCGTACAAACTGACATCGCCTTGGGTGAACGAAAGAAGGAAAAGCCCCAGCAGAGGAAGGACGGTGCCAATCCAAAACCACACCATGATGGAGGCGTCAAAAATGGCCTTGTTGGGGCGCAAGCCCATCAAAAACGCCGTCAGAGCAACGATGTAAACGGAATTGGCGAACATGACGATGATGCTGGTGGGCAAGGAAGCCCACTCATCCAAACGCCACGCCATCAAGACGATGAAAATCAGCGAAATCCATGAGGTGGCGAGGAAATACACCACGACTTTTGCCCGAATCAGGTCGGGGACTTTCAACGGTAAACCGTTCATGAAATCCGGTGAATCAAGGATGGTTAACCACGAGTAGAAATTGAAGCCAAAGAACCCCAAAACGGGAGCATAGGAAAGGAGGTTGATGGGAATGGGAGCTTCTGCAAAATCCACGAGCCACGCCATGCCGAGGAGAACCAAGAGCGGGATGGCGTAGGAAACGGTCATCTTCTTTATGGCCCCTGAACGGAACAGGTCGACGAATTCCTTGGCGACGATCAAACGGATGTGACCCCTCCCAAGGAAACCGAGTCGAGCGTACATCGGCGCCAGCAAATCGCCGCGCTCCACCACACTGACATCAAAATCATCGAGAATCAAGAGCGAAGCGAACAAGCCCAAGCCCAAGGACAACGCCAAACCGAGAAGAATGGCCACCCCACTTTGAGAGGACTGCGCCGCCAAACCCCAAAGTAACACGTCAACGGGGAGATGACCCAAGCCGACGCCGATGCCTACCGCGACCACGATCGCCGGACCGACCACGGTGAAGGGACGACCACGAAGCCACAGTGACGATCCCACGACGGACAGGGCCACACCCTGTCCCAGGGTGGTGGCCATCGCCAGCCAGGTCCACGGCAGGGAACTCCACAACAGGGGGGTGCGGATACCTGCAAAACCATCGAGCAGTATGCCCAACGCCATGCCGGCGATGATGGGCGTGAGAATCAAGAGAACATAGAACAAAACTTCCTTGACGAAATACACAAAATGCGCCAGGGAATTGGGAAGCGGTTGAAGAGCGGGGGCAGCGAGCAGGAAATTCTTGGTCCCCGTTCGCCGAAGAATGGCGTCTCGGCCCATGAAGGCAAAGGTTCCCATGCCCAAGGAGAACATGAACATGGGCAGATGAAGAGCGAAACGGAGTTCCTGCCAGGTGAACGTCTTTGAATCGATGTCCGATGTTTGTGCGGTTGAATCGCCCACCAAAAACTGCAGACCGATGGTGGAAATGGCGGTAACAAGCGTCAGCAGAAGGGGGAAGAGGACCATTTGGCGTTTCTTGGCAAACTCCACGCTCTTTCGGGCCTCTTCC
>JAYYBT010000054.1:0-4770 GCA_036162675.1 Thermoplasmatota archaeon | reverse complement strand
CTTTTTGCCGAGCCGTCCTTGAGCCACAAGGTGTTCCAGCAATGGATGGGGTGCATAGGCATCGTCGTTGAATGAACGCTGGAGATTCAGTAAGATGTCTCGACGGACGTCAAGTCCCACCAGGTCCGTTAGGGCCAAGGGGCCCATCGGGTGCTTGTAGCCAAGCACCATGGCGGTGTCAATGTCCTTGGCGCTGGCGACACCGTCAGCGAGCATGCGAATGGCCTCGTTTCCGAGGACGACACCGAGGCGGCTCGTGGCGAAGCCTGGGATGTCCTTAACCAAAATGCACGTCTTCCCCATCGCTAGGCCCGCTTCTTGCGCCGCAGCGATGGTGTCCTGCGAGGTGCGTTCATGGCGAACCAGTTCAAGCAATTTCATGATCGGAACAGGATTGAAGAAATGCATACCAATCACGCGTTCCGGGTTACTGGTTGCGCCAGCAATATCGGCAATGGAAAGCGAGGAAGTGTTCGTGCCAAGGATGGCGTGAGCGGGTGCAAGTTTGTCAAGTTGAGCGAAGATGCTGTGTTTGAGGTCCGGCAGTTCTGGAACGGCTTCAATCACCAAATCGGCATCACTGACCGCAACGGCAAGGTCGTCGACCGCCGTGATGTTGGCCGCCCAAGCATCCCGTTGTTCGGGCGTGGTTTTTCCACGGGCGATGCCTTTCTCCCAAAAGGCTGCAATGCGGCCCATACCGCGCTCAAGCCCTTCTGGAAACGCATCGTAGAGGTTGGTTTGCCATCCGGCTTGAGCGCACACTTGAGCGATACCTGCGCCCATGGTTCCTGCTCCAATCACCGCTACACGTTCAATGGGCATGAACCGAGGAGGCGGCTCACCTTCATGATGCTTGTCCGGCGCCTTTCTGTTTTGACTGCGCCAAGACCACACCACCCACGATGAGGGCGAAGGAGACCAGCAATGAAGGTCCCAGTTGCTCGTTCAACAGAAGCCATCCTCCGAGGATGCCAAACGGTGGAACCAGATAGACGTAGAAAGCAGCGGGTCCCGCTCCGATGATACGGATGCCGTCTGCAAACCACACATAGGAGAGAACGGTTGAGAACACGGCGAGAAAGACGATGCCGGTCCATGCGTCCATGCTCGGGTTTGTCCAACCGGCGTTAAACGATTCAAAGCCGGCCCACGGTGTGAGAATGGCCAAACCGATGACCGAGGACCACACCGTGAGGTGAAGCGGACTCAACGGACCGTCTGCGTCATCAGGAACTTCGGTCATGACCCGTTTCATGATGATGGTCGAGGTTGCCCAAGCCAGCGCTGCTCCTGCGATGAAGGCGTTTCCAATCCAGCGGTCAAGTGTGGGAATGGCCGTGTTGGGCGAGGCCAAGAACAGCACGGCGACGCCAGCAAAAGCCAAGGCCAAACCACCGAGGAGGCGCCATGACATACGCTCGTCCAAAAAGAGGACAGCGAGGAAGGCGGTGAACAACGGGTTGAACGTGATCATCAACGAGGCATCACCTGCTGCGGTGTAACCCATGCCGTACATGAACAGCACTTGGTACATGAAGGTGGAATAGAATCCAATCCAACCCACCTGTTTCCACTGCTTCTTCGATGGCGTTGTCCACTGGTCCGTCCACTTGAGGAAGATGAGGAACATGACGACGACCATCACGTAACGTATCCATGCCGCAGTAATGGGTTCAACTTCGGTTGCGACGACTCGGCCTGCTGGCCAGCCAAAGCCCCAGATGGCAGCGACGATCACCAGTTTGATGTGAACGCCGGCGTTGTTCATTCAAATCGCTCCAAACCCAACTGCAGCATGCGGGTTCGGGGAAGCCCGATTTCCGGTAAGCCTGCTGCTGGGGCGTGGAGCTTGAGGCCTTCAATTCTGTTGACGTACAAACCATAACTGGCGATGTCGTCAGGTTTGTAGGGGGTTTCGAGGCCCATTTTCTGAAGTGTTTGACACGCTTTTTCAGAGTAAATCGGGAACAGGTTGGTCGAGAAGTGCATCCATTCCGAGATTCGTTGGGCGTCAACGCCATCAAGGGTCATGAGGTGTTCAAGCAACGAGACATCGGGGTAGGTGGTGGTTCGCAGGACCATTTCGACTTCGTTCACGATGTCTTCGGGCCAAGCGAACGGGGCGCGCTCAGCCCACTGGTCAGCGATGCTGATGTGTTCAATCGATTGTTCGGCTTGAACGGCATAGAGCGATTCGATGTAGGAACTGTCCTCGTATGCATCGGTCACCAAACCGGGCAGGTCTTCGAAAAAGCGTTCACACATTTCGGCGTCCACGCCGTAGAGAGCGACGGGGATCATGGAAGACCACTCCAGGGCTCAAGCGCTTGCACCAATGCCGGAGGCGATTTGGCGAGCGGTCATGGGCTTTTCAGCCACCCATTGTTGCTTGAAGAGCTCCTTGAGGTCCTCTTCGTCCTGAGCGGTGGGGAGGTGGGCTGCAATGTACGCGTTCCATTCGTCGTCGGAGCCTTCGAAGAGGGTGCCTTCAACGGTGTAGCGCTGGCGCTTGAAGTTGCCAATCTCCCGGTTAAAGTTCTCGTGGGGCACGTACAACTCAGCAGCACCCTCTGGAAGGTAGCCGCAGAGTTTCTTCACCTCGGCAACGATTTCATCGTGGTAGTGCTTGCGGGCTTCTTCGTTCAGGGTCTCCTTGGACACCTCGACATCGCCTTCGAGCTTCTTGCGCTCGTCCCAGCGACCCTTGATACCCCAGACATAGGCCCAGTGTGCGGATGAGGATTCATCGACACCGAACAGGTCGTGAGCGGTGGCCACCCACTTGTTGATGTAGCGTTGCAGCATGTCCAAAGGAATCACACCGGCCTTGATGATGCGACGCAGTCCGTTGGAACCGGTCCCAAGGTGGAAGGACTCCTCCTTGAGCATGGGCCCCATGCTGGCAGCGAGCGGCTTGAACGCCGAGGTGGAGAGCATGCCGAGTTGGAACTTGCCGTCTCGGTCCACGAACATGGTGTAGCAGAAGAAGTCCAGCCAGTGCGGCATGGGTCGGTTGAAGGCCCCGAGAAGACGGTCGCCGTCCTGGGCGTTTCGCTCGAGGAGTTTTTGCGCCTCGCGTCGTCCTTGCTGGCCGAAGTAGGTCATGAGGAGGTAGGCCATTTGCCAGCCATGGCGCTGTTCTTCGGCCATGATGCGAGCCGCTGCGTAGCGGTCGTAATCGGTGGGTGCGGTGGCGAGAAGGTGGCGTTGTTGTTCAACGGAAGCGAATTCGGTGTCGCCTTGGACGGTGATCATGCTGACCAGAGCGTCTCGCATGCTTTGGTGAGGCACTTGCAGCGAGCGCTCCCACTTGGCACGTCCTGCGTAGTCGCCAAATTCGATGACATCGCCAGCACGTTCCCAATCAAATTGGATGGAGAGGTCAAAATCGCCCATCCATTCACGGTCGTAGCCGACATTGTCTTGCCAGGTCTTGAAGTTCTCAATCCAGTCGTCCCAGGTCTTCGGTAGGTTGTCCATGGTCCCAGGTAGATCCCGACCTCCTTATACCCTTTACGAACATGTTCGCCCGAACATGTTAGCCACTTTGGCGACGAATCTCTTCGGTGAAGGCATGAAACACGGCTGACTCAATTCGCTGGAGCTGATTTGAGAGGGTCGATTTGGCGACGTCGAGCAAGCCCGCTAACTCGGTCAAGTTGATGCGACGTGGCACGTCCCAGTAACCCTCTCTGGAGGCGACTTCAAACACCTCGCGCTGACGAGGTGTCAACAACCGTGTGCTCGTGCTTCGTGTTGAGAGCAGCCGGTGAGGAATTTCATCGCTTCGAAAACGGTTCACCAGTTCCCTCATCGTTTCCCGTGTTCCTTCAACGGTCCACTCAACCCAGCCGTCCCTTACTTCAAACGGCGTGCGGGGAACAACCCCCAAGTCAACAAGGGGGCGCAGAAATCCACCGCCACCTGCCGAGATGTCAACTGAAAAACGTCCGTCCTCGGCGTCGGTGCACTTGTCAATGCCCGCGTGGTCGCTTACCGTAGCGTGGAGGTCTTCGTTGCTCCAGCACCTCGCAGTGCCCCGGCCTTTACTCAACGGCATGTGTTGTTCAATACGCAATGTCGCAGAAGGATGGGCTCTCGTGACGTCCCCGGCCCAGTGGCCTTGGGGTAGGCGCACATCAATTCGGAGTTGCTGGGCCATGCTTGCGCCTCGGTGAATCATAGGGGTCGTTGTTGTTCAGACCTTACCACGGTTTTCTTGGCGACGTCGATGAGTTCGTTGTAGGTGGTGGTTTGGGTGGCGGCCACCTTGACACCCGGCAGGTAGCCATCGCAAACGCCTGAGGCAGCGAAGATGGCGTCCTCGCTCTTGCACAAATCGTGGGCTTTCCAGAGCCGAGTCAAGTCGTCGCCGACCATCGTGCCCGCTCGTGCTTCTTCCTCGGGTGAACGGAACACGAGTCGGCCTTCAAACATCCCACCCACGCCGAGGATGGCGGTGGCCGAAATGACGCCTTCCGGAGGAGCACCGATGCCCATCAACATATCGAACGGGCCGTCGTCTTTGGCCGCCCAAATGGCGCCAGAAACATCGCCATCACCAAGCAAGTGAAGTTGTGCACCGGCGTCGCGAATTTCCTTGAACAGCCCAGCATGCCGTTCTCGGTCGAGGGCCACGATGCGAACATCACCTGCTTCGCAATCAAGCACGTGCATGGCCTGTTCGATGTTGTAGGCCACGCCGCCTTCAAGGGCGACGTGGTCGGCGAGGGCTGGGCCGGCTGCCAGTTTGTCCATGTAGCAGTC
>JAYYBT010000053.1:0-7896 GCA_036162675.1 Thermoplasmatota archaeon | reverse complement strand
GTTCACACAAAGCCACAAAATGGCGCTTTGAGGAGAAGAAAGCCCTCGGCCTCAGCGAGTCAAGCGATGGCCACCGAGGCTGGACCAACGTGGTCGCTAACGGCGCCATTCCCGGGCTGATTTGCATCTACGCCTATCTGTCAGATGAGTGGACCACCGTGGTTTGGGTCTTCGGAGCAGCGGTGGCCGTTGCGGCAAGCGATACCTTTGCCAGCGAAATCGGTTGCCTCGACCCTCGCGTTCGCATGATCACGACCTTCAAATCCTGCGAACAAGGCGAAAACGGTGGATTCTCACCCAACGGGCAATTGGCCGCAGCCGTGGGCTCCTCGGTGGTGGCGGTGCTCACCTACCTCGCCTGGTGGCTGACGACCGCCGACACCTCGTCCATGAACGGAACCCAACTCTGCGCTGTCTTGGCCGTGGTGGGGTGGCTTGGTTGTCAAATTGACAGTTATCTTGGCGCCCTTCTTGAGAACCGAGGCTACATGTCCAAAGGAGCGGTGAACGCCTCGGCCATCAGCGGGGGCGTCGTCATGATGTTCGCTTACCTCGCAAGCCTGTGATGCACCTGTTCATCGGTGCATTGGCTTCTTGAACCGAAACGGTTTGGTCCTTGCATGGGGCGTCGTGCATGGGCGGTTGGGACCTTGTGTCTGCTCCTCATGGTCACCGCATCAACGGCGGTCCAAGCCAACCAGGACATGACCTATGAGCCCGGATTTGTGGAATGGTCCATCATCCCCCATGAGCGGTTGTATGTGGAAGGCGCCGATGTTGAAGAAGCGGTCCTGCAACGCGGTCAGACCGACTCGGCCATCGGCGGAATGACGGTGGGCGTCACCAACGGCCCCGTTCCCGTGTTCACCCTGCAAAGCCCACCTGTTGAGCAACCCATTGAGGCCCAGGTCTTCATGAGCGTCTATTTCTCCGCCATCATCGAGGGCGGCGGAGGCCCTCAGTCCTGCACCCGTCAAACATGGGCCGATTCCAGCACCACCCTGTACTACAACGTAGGAGTTGGCAGCAAGGAACTCTACAGCGCCGAGGTCACGCAGACGTTGGACACCTCGGCGGAAGCCGACGCCATGAACTTCTCAGGCGAACTGCAAAACGTCACCTTGAGCATGCAGCCCGGAGAAAGCATCACGCTCAGCCTTTCTATAGAACACCGTTGCATCGGCACCCAAGCGAGGGTCCAATGGGGTGGATTTGAACAAAACAGCGGCGGCGTCATTATTGAAGGGGTGCTCTATGAGCCCGAGGCGCGTATTCTGGTCGATGCTTCCCGATTGGCCCACGTTGAACTCGAACATCGCCTTCCGTGGGGGCTTGAAGACCTACGGGACGAGAAATGGGAGATTTGGGGGCCCTTGCTGCCCACCGACAAATCCATTCGCGACGGTGAGTACCTCGTCGAAACAAGCGCTGGCCGAATTCGGATGACACGCGACCTTGGCGGAAACAACACCGTCTATACCTGGTCGGGAGCGAAACCCCTGCCCATCGGTGAATTGAACCTGCAATTCTGCCTGAGAACCGTCGCTGGCGACCTGAACAGCGATTGCCACGCTGAAGGCATCCTCCGCTTCGAGGTGACAGGCGAAGACGACGGGTTCGCAAGTGCGCCTGTTTGGCTGACATTAACCACAGCACTCGCCCTGCTGGGCTATGTGGTCAACGCCTTCCGCAGTGGGCTTCTGCTCCCCGTACCCATCCTCGGCGCCTTGGTGGCTTTGGCCCTTCTGACTCTCCCGACGGTCTTTGACCAACCGAACCTCGGCGCCGATGCGGTCATTTTGGACAACACCAAAATCCTCGACGCTGATTTGATGCGACCCGATGGCTCCTCGGCTTCGGTGAGCGAATTGCTCTCCGGAAACGAAGCCCTCGTCATCGGCCTTGTGCTTCCGGGCTCGGAACAAATCCTCAGCCAGTCCAACGAATTCAATCGGACCATCGACCAACTGGGCGAACGCATCAACGTGATTCACATCGTCACCGGCGAGGATGCTCGCATGAGCGATGTGGTGTCGTTGGCTGCATCCACCAACGCAACTTGGCAGGTGTACCTTGACGAGGAGAGTGTGTTTGCAAAGAGCTTGCCCACCGGAGCATCCGATGCCGTGGTGGTCGTTGACCCCGGCATGCACGTAACCTACTCCCAAACCTCCTCCGCCGCCATGTTGGACATCGTCGAAGCCGTGGACGCCATCAAGAGCGGGGGTTCAAACTCCTTTGCCTCGTACTTTGGCCTGCTGTTTGGACCCGGGCTCTTCCTCTTCTTGCTGGCGCTTCCCCGAGAAGAATGGACGGCCCCCGAAGAGCCACTCCCCCCGGGATTGCTGTGGGGCTCTATTGTGCTCGCTGGCGGTGCAGGCGCCTTGATGATCAACCTCCCTGCCCTGTTGCTCACGCTGATTCCCGTCGGCATGACCGCTCGGTTTTTGCTCGATATCGTCATGATGGTGTGGATGCTGGAGATGTGCTTCTTCACGGCCCGCCGTGGTGCTCCTTACGAAGCGGATTTCCTCGGACGTTTGATGCACCGAAGTTTCCCCAAAGCCTTCCGAGAGTGGCGCGACCCTGTGGACATGGACCGAGACGTGCTCCTGGGCATTTGGATGGGTTGGTTTGGATGGCTGGCCTTCCCTCATCTCTACCCGCAAGCCGTGGCTTCCTCGGCTCTTGCGGGCGGCAGCGGCATTGGCATGGCGGTGTTCTTCCTCTTGCTGTTCACCTTCTCAGCGGGCTTCGTCGTGCTGTTGCTTCGCATCGTGTCGTCCTGGGGCGGGCCCTTTTCCCGGCTCTTCGGGAAGTTTGGTGGAGAAGTCTTCGCCCAGTTCGTTGGCTGGATCCTAACGCCCATGGCGCTCTGGATGGCCGTCAACGCGACGCTCAACGTGCTTGAGCTCGGTGTCATCTAAACACGAGCGTTATGAGGGTTAACCTCGTTGGTTCGGTGCATGAAAGCATCCAAACCTCACTGGAGTCAAACGAGTGCACGCCTCATGAACGCCTGCCCTCGGGCTTGGGCCATCACCTACGCAACACTTAGCGGACACCTCAATCCCTCCAAAGCCCCTCCGAGTACACCCCCACGAACGTTTGACGACCTTCTCACCCGCGCCATGCGAGCAACATGGCTGAAACGTCTGGCCGACCAATACCAGCGAAAAATCTGGTCCATACCCTACGGGAAGCGAACACTTGAGTGCGCCGTCGACGACGCTATGGACCTGGTGAACATGAGTGTCCCTCACCTGCACCTTGAGATGGGAAAGGTGCGCTCAAACAAGCAATTGCGCTCGCTTGAACAATGCCAAACACTCCGTCCTTTGTTCACCGGTCAGCCGAGGAGATGGGCGTATTTTGATCGTCGAACCTCAGCCAATATTGGTGGAGTAGAAGTCTATGCTGCACCCGATGTTGCGATTTTTCATCAGCATCAATGGACCCTGGTCCGACTCCAATTCCGCTCCTCACGAAGGTCGTTGCTTGGTCAACAACTCGAGCACCTGCTGATGGTTCACTGGGCCATGAACCAGCCGGGATTCCCCCAGAACTTTGATGCTTACAGGGTCAGGGTGGTTCGCTGGCAAGGCCGGGCGTGGCAAGAGCACACGGTGCAGGTGAGCAACGAGTTACTTGAACAATCCCTTGGTTTGATGAATCACGATGTCCAAGAAATGACGTGGCTTCAACGATGGGCAACCGCCGATCCATCCCTCAATTCTCTTCCTCTTGCAACGCATCATGAACAGTGCCAATCGTGTCGCCATCGGCCTGATTGCCCTGCGAAGGACGGCCTAAATTCTGCAAAAAGAGCCCAAGAAACCAACGTGCTAAGTCCGAATTAGAGCGAAGCGACCAAATCGGCCAACACCGCATGCACATCGCTCGCCTTGGTGACACCGCTGGCAAGCAGGACGCCTTCTGCGCCCAATTCCAGCGCTTTGGCCACGTCTTGGCCGTTCTTCACACCGGCACCGCAGAGCACGCGCACCGAGGGGTTCACCGCTTTGACGGCCGCCACGGTATCGCTGACGATGGCAGGGTCGGCAGTGGTGACCGAGATATCGCCGCCGATGAGTTCAGGGGGTTCAACGGCAATGTATGTGGGACTCAATGCAGCCAAGGCCTTGGCTTCCTCAACATCCGCTGCACAGGCACAAACGGGGAAGTCGTCGGGCAACATCTCGAGCAGGGAACGGACATGCTCCAATTCCACCTTGTGTTCGGCGTGGTTGATGATGCTCCCGCTGGCACCGCGCTGCATGGCCGTTTGTGGTTCAAGCCAGCCAGTGAAGCCACCCAAACCCACGGGGTCAAGGTGTTGGGACCAAACTTCAACGCCTGAAGCCTGCTGAGCTAACACGGCCAAATCAAACGCAGAAGCGACGGCAACGAAGGTCGCAGGTCCATCAGCATGGGCTTCCATGGCCTTGAGCAAAGCCTCGGCTTCTGCTCCAGAGGCTGAAGCGTAGGTCTTGAAATTCACAACGATCATCGGTCGGTCCATGAACGACTGTGCAGTGAACTTGTTTTTAGCAAGTTTCCCTTTCTGGAATCTCAGCCAAGGGTTGTATGACCCTCATGCAGGCCATGAGCCACCGTTTTGGACCGTTCCATCTGGCACCACGGCTTCATGGTCAACGACCACGCCGGACAGTTGGCATCCATCCCCAATGCGTGCGCCGTGCCCGACCAGTGAGGCCACGAGACGTGCATTGTCCCCAACGTGAGCACCCTTGAGCAGGGTTGACATGGACACGGTGGATTGGCCAATCGCACAACCCTCTGAGACCATGCTGTGCTCCACCTGAGCCTGCGGCGAAACACCGGCACGGGCATCCTCTGTGGCATACCAGGACGGCTTGGAACCGTGAACAAGACCGGTTTTGTATCGGCCGTGTTCAATGGACGCCTTGACCGCATCATTCCATGCATCGGGCGTTCCAGCGTCGATGAAATAGCCTTCAAAGGGCACACCGCTCAACAGACCTTCACTGGCCAGTTGGGGGAAGACATCTCGCTCAATGGAGTGTCGGCCATGCGGCATCCAATCAAACACATCGTCGTTGAAGATGTAGGAACCAGCGTTGATGAGGTTGGAAAACACCTCTTCTGGTTTGGGCTTCTCTTTGAAGCGGGTGATTTTGTTGGCATCGTCCAAGCCCACGATACCGAAGCGAGTGGGGTCCTCCACCTCCCACAAACCCAAGGTGCCAACCGACCGGTTTGTTCGGTGCATTTCAAGCACCTTTGTTGCATCGAGTGAGGAGATGATGTCGCCGTTAAAACACGCAAATGTACCACTGACCACGTCCCTGCAGTTACCAAGCGCCCCACCTGTTCCAAGGGGTTCATCCTCCGGCACAATACGAACATCAAACGGAGCGTCCGCGGCTTGGAAGTGGGCCTTGATTTGGTCAACACGGTAGCCACCGGCCACAACCACTTCATCCACCATATCAGCCGGGAGTGAGCGAACAACATGCTCGAGAAGGGTCTGGTCAAGCACGGGAAGCAAGGGTTTGGGGACCGTGCTGGTCCATGGCCGCAGCCTTGAACCGACACCACCAGCCAGCACCACGACCTGCATCATCTGCGCCTCCCGTGTCTATGTTATCAACACCGCGCCAGAATGACGATGCATGATGCGACTCCAAAGTATTCAAAGACGGGCTTCCAATCGTTCGCCTTGGAGAGCATCATGAACATTCACGAGTACCAAGGAAAAGCACTGCTCAAGCAGCACGGTGTCCCCGTGCTCGAGGGTGTTCACTGCACCACCGTTGACCAAGCACTCGCCGCCTACGACCAGCTCGGCTCGAAAGTCGTCGCCGTGAAATCACAAATTCACGCCGGTGGTCGAGGAAAAGGCAATCTCTACGCACCCGATTCAGGCGACCTGGTGATGGAGGGCGGTGTCAAAATCGCCTTCTCAAAGGATGAAGTCCAAACCTACGCCACCAACATCCTTGGAAATATTCTGGTGACCATCCAAACCGGCGAGGAAGGAAAACTGGTTCGAAACCTCTACGTCGAATCCGGTTGCGACATCGCTCACGAATACTACCTCGCCATTCTGGTTGACCGTGAAAACAAATCCGTGCTCATCATGGCTTCCACCGAGGGCGGCATGGACATCGAACACGTGGCTGAGACCACCCCTGAGAAAATTCACAAAATTTCAGTGGACCCGAACGCCGGCCTGATGGGCTACCAAAAGCGCGACCTGGGGCTGGCACTCGGCCTCACCGGCGCCGCCCACAAAGCCTTCGCCAAAGCCCTGACCTCCATGTACAACATGTTCGTCTCAAGCGACTGCGCCATGCTGGAGATCAACCCGCTGGTCCGCACCGCTGACGACGGCATTGTGGCCCTGGACGCCAAAGTCTCCTTTGATGAGAACGCTGAGTTCCGCCACAAGGATTGGGACGACCTTCGGGACCTTTCGGAGGAAGAAGAGGTGGAAATCCGAGCCAAGGAAACGGGCCTGTCCTACGTCAAACTCGACGGCAACATCGGCTGCTTGGTCAACGGCGCCGGCCTGGCGATGGCCACCATGGACGTCATCAAGTTGTACGGCGGCGAGCCAGCCAACTTCCTCGATGTCGGCGGCGGTGCCAACGAAGAGCAGGTCAAGACCGCCTTCTCCATCATCCTTGAGGACCCCAATGTCAAGGGCATCCTCGTCAACATCTTTGGCGGCATCATGCGATGCGACATCATCGCCCGAGGCGTGATTGCAGCGACCGAGGCCCTCTCCCTCGATGTCCCACTGGTGGTTCGCCTCGCTGGCACCAACGTCGACGAAGGCAAGGCCATCCTGGCCGCATCCACCCTCAACATTCACCCCGCCGACGACCTCGCAGAAGGGGCGCAGAAAATTGTAGAACTCATTGGAGGTGGAAACTGATGGCGATTTGGATTGAAGAAGACGCGAAGGTCCTCGTACAGGGCATCACCGGCAAGCAAGGTATGTTCCATGCCGATAAAATGGTCGAGTACGGCACCAACATCGTCGGCGGTTGCACCCCCGGCAAGGGCGGTCAAACCGTTGAGCTCCAAGGCAAGCCGTTCCCCGTGTGGAACTCCATGTTCGAGGCCATCGAAGCCACCAACGCCGATGCCACCGTCATCTACGTCCCACCGCCCTTTGCGGGCGAGGCCATCATGGAAGCGGCCGATGCCTTTGACACCATCAAGGGCGAAGGCGTCGTGGTCTGCATCACCGAAGGCATACCTACCCTGGACATGGTGAAGGCCGTCGCTTTTGTTGAGAACCGACCCGGCGTTCGTCTCATCGGGCCCAACTGCCCAGGCATCATCACGCCCGGCGAGAACGGTGGTGCGAAAATCGGTATCATGCCCGGCCACATTCACGCCAAGGGCCGCATTGGCATCGTCTCAAAGTCTGGCACCCTCACCTACGAAGCCGTTGCCCAAACAATGAGCATCGACGAAGGTCAATCCACCTGCGTCGGTATCGGTGGCGACCCGGTCAACGGCACCGGCTTCATCGAATGCCTCGCTGCCTTCCAGGCCGACGCCCAAACGGAAGCCATCGTGATGATCGGTGAAATCGGCGGCAACGCCGAACAGGAAGCGGCCGCATGGGCTGCTGAAAACGTCACCAAGCCCATCGTCGGCTTCGTCGCAGGCGCCACCGCACCGCCCGGCAAGCGCATGGGCCACGCTGGCGCCATCATTTCCGGCGGCAAAGGCACGGCTGAGGAGAAGTTCGCTGCCTTTGAAGCGGCTGGCATCGCTTGTGCAAAGGACCCGTCTGAACTTGGTGCTGTGCTGCTCGAATCGTTGAAAGCCGCTGGTCTGCGATGAGGGGACTTCATGTCGCTTGACGACCAAGCGCTCAAGGACCACTACCGA
>JAYYBT010000052.1:0-11579 GCA_036162675.1 Thermoplasmatota archaeon | reverse complement strand
AAAAGAGGTCATGTTCCGGATGTGTCGGTCGAGGTTGGTTTTGGCACCGAGGCTGGTGGCCTCGACGTTTTCGGCTTCGAGGGTGGCTTTGTCAGGCCGGATGCCGCCGCGGTCCCCGAATGCACCGCCGTGAAGTTTCATCGAACGGACGGTGACGTTCATCACGACGCAATCGGGGGCTTTCCCCGAGGTCGCCGCCTTGATGTGCATGAATTTCTCCGCACCCATGTCAGAACCGAACCCTGCCTCGGTCACCACCAAGTCGGCCGCAGCCAACGCCATCCGGTCTGCGATGATGCTCGAGTTGCCGTGGGCGATGTTGGCAAACGGACCGCCGTGGATGAACGCAGGGTTGCCCTCGAGGGTTTGCGTGATGTTGGGGAGGAAGGCTTGACGCAGCAACAAGGCCATGGCGCCTGCCCCACCGATGTCTTCGGCTTTGACGGGATGGCCTTCGGTTGAGGTGCCCACCACGATGTCACCCAAGCGCTTGCGAAGATCGGCGTAATCGGTGGCCAGGACGAGGATGGCCATCACCTCACTGGCGGCCGTGATGTCAAATCGATCCTCACGAACTTGGCCGTTGGCCGGACCGCCTTTGCCGACGGTGATGTTGCGGAGGGCACGGTCGTTCATGTCCACGACGCGGGGCCAAGAGATCCTTGTCGGGTCGAGCTTGCAGGCATTCCCGTGTTTGAGGTGGTTGTCGATGAGGGAGGACAGCAGGTTGTGAGCGGAGGTCACGGCGTGAAGGTCGCCGGTCAGGTGGAGGTTGATGTCTTCCATCGGGAGCACTTGTGCGTGCCCGCCGCCCGCTGCGCCGCCTTTGATGCCAAACACCGGGCCCATTGATGGCTCGCGAATCACACAGGTGGCGGACTGGCCGATGGCGCACAGCGCCTGAGTGAGGCCGATGGTGGTGACCGTCTTGCCTTCGCCAAACGGCGTGGGGTTGACCGAGGTCACCAGAACAAGGCTGCCTTGCGGCTTTGAAAAGCGCTCCTTGAGCGCACGCCAGTTGATTTTGGCCACGCCGTTCCCCATCGGGGTGAGCTCGTGAGCGGAGATGCCGAGTTTCCAAGCAACCGCTTCAATCGGTTCCATGCTGGCGGCGCGTGCGATTTCAAGGTCGGAGGCCATTGGTTGGGTCCGTCTCATCGGGTCCTTGAAGCCGTCGCCCGGTCGTGGTGCGCTCGGGTCGGTTTAGCGACCCGTCGGTGAGCGTGGGAATCACTCGTCTTTCATCGTACCGAGGTAGTCCGGAAGGTCAACCCCTGCCATCTTGGCCACGTCGTGGACCGGAGGGAGGCTCTGGATGAGCGAGGAGACGAAGTTGGAGGTTGCCCCACCGCCTTCACTTCCGTTGCCCGAGTCCCAAACGGTGATCTTGTCGATCTTGAGGTTGGCAATGGCTTCGGTCTGACGGGCCACGAGTTCCTCGATCTTCTCGACCATGAGGAGCGTAGCAGCGGCTTTGGCATCGCCTCCGGCGCTGGCGACGAGTCGAGCATAACCTTCGGCTTTGGCTTCGAGCACCGCTCGCTGACCCTCGGCTTCGGCGTTGTACGCCGCCAGGGTGGCGTCGGCCTGACCTTGTGCAATGCGGCGCTGGCGTTCGGCCTCGGCTTCTGCAGCAATCTCAATCTGTTGCTTCGAGACTTCCTCACGAGCGATTTCCTCGGCTCGCAGACGCTGGCCTTCAAACTCGTACTGAGCCTTCTCGATCTCAACCTGAGCCTTACGCTTGGCGACTTCCGAACGCTTGAGGGCCTCGGCTTCTTTTTCGGCGAGGTCTGCGTTGTAGCTGGCGATTTCAGCACGGGACAGGTTCTCACCTTCAACGGCCTTGGATTCTTGCTGTTGGACGTAGACACGTCGGTCAGCTTCTGCTTCCTTCTGACCCTTATCGGATTCTGCACGGTTCTTGGCAACCTGAATTTCACGGGCTCGGTCGGCTTCTGCCTGACCGACGGCACCGTCTCGGGTGGCGTTTGCTCGGTCAACATCGGCCTTGGCGATGGCTTCTGCTGCGGCCTTTGCACCGATGGACTTGATGTAATCGGCTTCGTCGGTGATGTCCGTGATGTTGACGTTGATGAGGTAGAGGCCAATCTTGTGAAGTTCGGTGTCCACGTTGTTGACCACTTGGCTCAAGAAGGCTTCACGGTCCCCGTTGATCTCTTCAATGGTCAACGAAGCAACGGTCAAACGAAGTTGACCGAAGATGATCTCCTTTGCCATGGCCTCGATGTCGTTGGGCTGGAGACCGAGAAGGCGAACAGCAGCGTTCTGCATGATGGACGGCTTCGTGTCGATACCGATGGTAAAGGTCGAAGGGACGTTGATGCGGATGTTTTGCTGCGAGAGTGCGTGTTCAAGGTTGATGTTGATGGTCATCGGTTGAAGGTCGAGGAAGGCGTAGTTCTGGACCAGTGGCCAAACGATTTTTCCACCGCCGTGATAACACTGAGCGGCTCCAGCGCCCTTGGTATTTCCGTAGACGACAAGGATTTTGTTCGCAGGTGCAAGTTTGTATCGTGAGGTCGCCACGTAAACCGTAGCGAGCACAATTCCGACAAACAGGGCAATTCCAATGAGGACGAGGGTCTCCATCATGGTTGTGCGACCATGGTTCTCCTTTAAGAGAGTTAACACGGCGAATTTATTCTTCCTCGGCGACAGCGTCCGCAATACTGAGTGGTTTGACAACCAATGTTTCGGCCACGTTTCCGGTGACGACAACAAACTTGCCGGTTTCAATCTTCATCGTTTCATCTTCCGCCACCGCTTCGCAGGTGCGCAAGGCGGATTGGAATTCAACCTGGACTTGGCCGGACTTGCCGGGCATGATGGTTCGGTAGACGGTGCCTTTGGCTCCAAGCGCTTGGCTGTGGACCACGGTACCATCAGTTTCCAATCCAGCAATCGCCTGGAAGACCTTGCCGACCATCCACATCGATGCAAGACCGGTTACGGTTCCGGCTGCGATTGCAGGCAGGGCGCCGTAGTCTCCTTGTGATACAGCAAGACCGAAAATACCGAACATCATCATGAAACTCAGCAGGCCTTGGATGGTCAGCATGTGGAAAACGCCTTCAGCGTCCATTTCAAAATTGACATCAAGGAATGGAATGGCGTCGGCGATGCCGTCTGCAACGCCACCGATCAACACCAAGGCGAAGTAGATGATGAAAAGGATGGTTCCAATCACGGCCATAGCGGCAAAAAAGACATCAATTCCAGAGATGTCTTCAAGGCCAAAAAATTCCAAAATCGTCGAAAATCCGAGTACCATGCTACTTCCTCTTGTTCTTTCCTTGCTTCTTGCTCACATCAATGTTCTGCTGTTTTTTCGCAGGACGGATGTAAATGAAGTAGTAATGCCCGTACACGATGGGGCCCAGCGAGGCGCCGACAAGTGCCCCAATCCCCCAAGCAGGAAAGTTGAGGGCAACCCCAATGAGCATGACGACCAAGAGGGAAATCAGGATGAAGGCCTTTTCAAACAGCATCATGAAGATTGAATCGTCTCGATTATCGTTCACTCGCTCCTTGAGGATGAAGACTTCCATGAGGCCCGGCATGAGGGTTCACCCTCACAAAGCGCCCAGAAGAATCTCAAAAATCACGATGATGAACAAGTAAAAACCAGCGATAAAGGCCACAGGTTGTGGGTTGTTCTCCGCCTCCATGGTTGACTTGTTCACCGACCCCGTGAGCATGTCCCCGAAGGAAGCCTCGTAGGCTTTCTCGTTTTTGTTGGACTGGTAGATGATGAACACCATGAAGGCGATGATGCCGCCCCAAGCGGTTCCGAAGACGGTGCCGAGGTTTTCTTGAAATTCAGCCCACATCTTGAACGTCAAGTACGCTCCGAGCCCAGTGGTCATCAAGCCAACGGCCTTTCCCATGGTGAGAGGGATGGCCCACTCCCTCTTGAAGGTTAACTCTGCATTCGTCGCCTTTTTGTGTTGTGAACCCTTGGTGGTGCCATGGCAGCAATTCGATACGGAATTGCCGGCCTACCTGTGGACCACAGTCTCTCGCCCCTCCTGACCGCCTTGGTGGTCAAGCATCTCGGGCTCAAGGTTAACGACAAGCACTTGCAGATGGAACTGGTGAACGTTGCCACCATCTCCGATGCCTTCGCATGGGGCTATGCAGGGGCAGTCCCCGAACCAATTCCGTGGGCGTACACCCAATCGGTGTTCAATAAATTCCGAACCAAAGCGCTGCTCAGCAAAGCGGTGGAGGCGGCAATGCAAGTGGAGGAATGCCATCCAAAGTTGGCCGCCCAACAACCGCCACGCCCTCATCCACAAACCACTGGCGAGGGTCTGCCAACCCGGATGTTTGACGAGGAAATTTGGCTCAATTTGACCGCTCCACTCAAGCATCAACTCGACTCCGGTGCCGTTGTGGCCGTTGATGATTGCATGGTGAACAAATGCGTCAATGCGCTGCGATGGGACGGGCGCGGTTGGTGGTGTGCGGGCGTTGACGGCGAGGGTGTTCTCGACGTTCTCCACCACCACGGTCTCAACCCCGAGGAGCATGTTCTCGGTTTGGTTGGCGGTGGTGGTGCTGCACGTTCAACAGCGGCAGCCTGGACGACAGCAGGAGGTCGTCTCACCCAGTTGACCAGCAAGCGGATGTTGGAGGATGGCCCTTGGTCGGAAGGTATGACCGAGGATGCGCCCACGGTTTTTGCTGATTTTGACGGAACCTGTGAGGTGCCCGCTCAAGCGGTCTTGCTCAAATCATCCTACAAACCAATGGAAGGGTCCCTTGATGACAGAGTTGGTGCCATCAGGGCGAATGGATTGGACGGACGATGGCTCCTCGTCGCTCAGCACCTGGCGTGTTGGCGCCGTTTGTGGGCCCCTGAGCGGGCGGGCGACCTCCCTGATTTGGGTCTTCTCTTGACGCGCTTGCTCGAGGCTGAATGTGTGCTTGCATCGTATGCATGAATGGAAAGACTCTTTGATGCACAGCGTTCACCACGGGTTGAGTGATGAGCATGCTCCGCCTTCGTACGATGCTGACATGCGTTGTTATCCTCTCGCTTGCTTCACCTTCGGTTTTGGCCTTGCTTGAGGAGGAGACGTCGTTTGAAGACCGTCATATCGGGGCTGATTTCCCAGTGGGATGGACGGAATTTCGCCTTGACGGCCCCTTTTCACCTCAAGTGAGGATGGTCTACCCTGCCATGTTTGATGGAGAGGACAAAGACATGGCCGGTAACGGCCCCTTTTCCTGGTTGGTGTTCATTGGCGATTCGGGTGAATCCATTGACAGTTACACATTGCTGACCGAAGAACTGACCAAGCGAGGATTCATCGTGGTCGTCACCCAACCCATGTCGGACGAAACGGATATCGAAGCGACGCTTGAATTGCTGACCAGGCTCGCCGAGATTATGTATCAGCAGAATCAAACCAACCTCCATGTCATGGGCAGTGCCGGCAACATTGACTTTGACCACTGGGCCATCGCTGGCCACGGCTTGGGCGCTGCGGCGGCCTACCTCGCTTATCCGTACTGGGATTTTACTGAAATTTCAGAAGGCGTTCATCCACCGCGAGGGCTCTTTGGTCTCGGTCTCAATCTCGAGGGCGTCGGTGAAGGTTTCTCGTGGGAGCAGGTTGCACCCCCCAACCCTCCAATGCCCAACACCGGTCTCTTCATCACGGGAACCGTGGATGAGGTGGCGCCCTCACAGGAGATGATGGAACGTGTGGAAGAATACGCTGGTATCGGCTGGCATTGGATGCACGTGCTGGGAGCGAATCACTACCAGTTTCAGGACAGTCAAAATTTCTTTGAAAGCGATGGTGACGCCACAATGAGCCAGTCAGCGCAGATTTCCATCACCTCCGAACACGTTGTAGCCTATCTTGACACAGTTCTCCATGGTGAGCACGATCAGTTTCGGACGGCCTTCAACCGAGCAGAGGGCCCCCGGACGGTCAGCGACGGGAGCGCCTACATCGACGAAGACCTCACTGCGTCGTCCTTCATTCGCTGGATTTCTCAAGACGTCAGCCACAATGCCTCAGCCGTGGTGAACGGGACCGAGACGCTTGACATCCAACTCAACTGGACCCTTCGCGACGGAACGAACGCTTCCCAACTCCCCGCCGGCTGGGACGTGAACATCACCTGCGGATGGTTCAACGGGCCGTGGGAAACGGTCGCCTCTCTCTCCTCCAACGGCACGGCCGGATGCGCTTATCCACTTGCCCCCGTCGCTCCTGGTTTGCAAAAGGCCTGGATGCGTGTGGAGGTGGAGGGCGCTCCGAGTCTCTTCACCACCACGGTGTTCCGGGAGAACACGCCCATTGTGCTCACCTCCCCCAAACCGGTGATTTACGTGGCCCAACACGGCGAGAAAGCCCTGAACGCATCCAGCATCGCCGTTGACCCTGACGGGCAAGCCGTTCGTTTGGTGAATGCCAGTCTCTCGGGCGTTGACGCCAACCATTTCGATGTCAGTATCGCCGAAGACGGTCAGTCCCTTGTCGTCGCCCACGCTTTGGAGGAGGAATGGTTGGGTGAATGCAAACTCGATGTTGTCTTGCGCAGCGATGGTTTGACCTTAGATGAAGCAACGACCCAACTACGGGTCGTGCTCACGCCGGTCGACGACCCACCCGTCAAGGACGGAACCGTCCCGATTCAGGAAATGGACGAAGACGGGCCGAGCATGGCGTACAATCTTCTCGAGGTGGTTTCCGACCCGGAAGGCGAGGACCTTGACATCCGAATTGATGGTGAGCAAAGCGGTACACAATCGCCCATTCGCTACAGCATCCAAGGTAGCCAACTGACCCTTACACCTCTGCCAAATCAACACGGAGCGACCGTTTTGCAGGCCTCGGTTTCCGATGGTGTGAATCCACCGTTGGTGCTGGAAATCCCGGTCGTGGTGAATCCCGGCAACGACCCCGTCACCATCAACGGTTCTGTATGGGGTAACCTGACCATGAACGAGGATGAAACGATGACGTTGGATTTGGGGCCGCTGGCCTACGATGTTGACGGCGACCCGTTGACATGGACGTTTGAGGGCGGTACAGCCGATGTATCAGTGTCTCAGGTCAACAACTCGATGGTCTTCACGCCAAAGACAGATTTCTTCGGTGTCATCCAAAATGTCTGGCTGAATGTTTCCGACGGTTCAACCACGCACAGTGCGGCGCTTACATTGACGGTTGAACCGGTGGCTGACCTCCCGTTTGTCAACATCGAATCGGTGCAGTTGCTGGGCGGTTCAACGGCCAATATGTACTGGTCGGTGACCGATGTTGACGGTGCCGTGAGCACCGATGCGAATGTTTCGGTCGACAATGTGAACGTGGCCGTGAATCATTCCTGCTTGAGCAGCACAAACGGGGTGTACCAGTGCGTGACACTCCTCCCTATCAACGGAGATCCGTCCACTTCCGTTTACATCGAGCTTGAGATTTACGATGCTGAATTGGGCCGCAGCGTTGTGGCCAACATCGTCTTTGACCCCACCTCATCCAACGCCACGAACAACGGACAAAACGACGCCGGGCAGGACGATGCAGGTGGTTTGGGCAGCGGCCTGTTCGTGGGTGCTGGGCTCGTCCTTCTGGTCGGACTCATTGCGGGAGCCGTCATGTTCCTGCGCGGCCGCGAGGATGTTGCCCAGGCGCCCCATGTTCCCGAGCCGGAACCGGTTGAAACGGCGTCCGGTGGCGGCGGTCTCTTGGCCCGAGCCAACCGGTTGAAGTGATCATAGCGGGATGTTCCCGTGTTTCTTGGGCGGCGACCATTCTCGCTTTGACTTCAGAATGTTGAGGGCGCGGCACAGTCGCAAGCGGCTTTCCTGTGGTTCGATGACATCGTCCAACCAGCCGTTTCGTGCCGCCACATAAGGGTCGCCGAATTTGGCTTTGTACTCGTCAACGAGTCGCTGGCGAACACCTTCCTTTTCCTCATCGGGTACAGCGCCAATTTCTCTCCGGTGAATGATGTTCACCGCACCTTCTGCCCCCATAACGGCGAGTTCAGCGGTGGGCCAGGCCACGTTGTAATCACTTTGCAGGTGCTTGCAGGACATGGCGAGGTAGGCGCCGCCGTAGGCCTTGCGGGTGACGAGGGTCAACTTGGGCACGGTGGCCTCAGCGTAAGCAAAGAGGAGTTTTGCGCCATGGCGAATGATGCCACCCCATTCTTGGACGACACCTGGAAGGAATCCCGGCACATCTTCGAAGGTGAGCAGTGGAATGTTGAAGGCGTCGCAGGTGCGAATGAACCTGGCCGCTTTGATGGAGGCGTCAATATCAAGACAGCCCGCCAGCACTTTGGGTTGATTGCCAACCACGCCCACGGTTGAGCCGTTCATGCGTGCAAATCCAATGATGATGTTGTCGGCGTAAGCGGGGAAGAGTTCCATGAACACCCCGTCGTCAACAACTTCCTCTACGACGCTGACCATGTCGTAGGGTTTGTTGGGGTTGTCGGGAACAATGTCCTGCAGGGTCTCGTTGAGCCGAGTGGTTGGGTCGCCTGTTGGCACTTCCGGTGGGTCGGCCATGTTGTGGTCGGGAAGGTAGGAGAGGATGGTTGCCGCCAACTCGCAGGCGTCCTCCTCGTCATCGGCGATCAGGGAAGCAATCCCGGAGCGAGAGGCGTGGAGGTTTGCACCGCCAAGGCCGGCAGCGTCGACTTCGCCGCTAATGACCTCCGGCGTTTCAAGAGGTGAGGAAAGGAAGAGTTGGCCGTGTTCTTCACCCAAGATGGTGAAATCGGAAAGAGAAGCCGCCAGCGCTGAAACACCAACCACCGGTCCGAGGACGACGCTGATCATCGGAATGCGTCCACTGCATTGCACCAAACGGTCCAACATTTCACCGGTGCCAGCCAGTGCATTCACACCGTCCTGTGCACGCTGGCCACCGCCGTCCCACATGGCGATGAGCGGCGCTTTTGCTCGCTCGGCCATCTCAACGATCTTGGCGATTTTCAGGGCGTGCATCTCGCCCATGCTGCCGCCGTGGACGCTGAAATCTTGAGCAAAACAGTACACTCTCCGCCCTTCGATGGTGCCCTGTCCGGTGACAACACCATCGCCCAGCGTTTGGTGGAGGAACATGTTGTGGTCGTCGGTTCGGTGGGTGACGAAGGTGTCAACCTCGAGGAATGAACCCTCGTCGAGGAGAAGTCCAATGCGGTCCCTCGCTGTACCTCGTCCGCTTGAACGAATGGCTTCTTGACGCTTCAAACCTCCACCCAGCCGAGCGCTTTCACGCTTGGCACGGAGGTCTTCCAGAGCATCGTTGGCTTGACTGTCCACGCTTCAATCACATCCGACTCGGTTTTTGATTCAAACGCTCATTCCCACAAGGTCGCTCGGTGTTCACCGCACAAGTTTGAGGCAAGCGCCTGCTTGATGTCCATGTTTTGGGACAGCACCCAATGCAGCTTCGCCGTCATGGCTTCGGGTGTTGAACTCACGCCGTGGCCCAAGAGTCCCATGGCTTGCTGCTTACGCCCTTTGGAGTAGACGTTCATGTCGACCGGGCCGTGGATGCATTGGTTGACGATGAGCACCGGCAATTCTCTGTTGACGCATCGTGTCAAGGCCCGCCACAAAAGGGCGTTTTCAGGAGCATCGTTTTGTGGGTCATCAATGGGGAGGTGGCCAAGACCCGTCCCGTGGATGATGACGCCTTGAACACCGGTGTTCACCACGGCTTCAATCTGTTCTGCATACAACCAAGGCCCGGCAATGAATTGTGCAAAGCGTTGACCTGGCTCGTACGTGGTGGGCTTCTGCGCAATTGGTCGTTCATTCGCTTCATTTCGTGCCTCTTCATACCACGGAAGCTGTGTGGTTTCGAAGCCATCCGGGGTGACCTCAACCCTTGCGAGGGGTTGGCCGTTCACCGCTTGGAACGCGTCCCGTCGCGTCGAATGCATCTTGCGAACCGCAAGGCCCGAATGGACCGCCATGACGCCGTCGCTCTGTGTGTCGTGCATCACCACACAGACCGAATCGCCAGCATCACCAACAGGGAGCGGGCCTGTAGCTGCCCAGTGCACAGCAGCGAGAAGGTTCTCCGTGGCGTCCGATGAACCTCGGTCGCTTGAGCGCTGAGAGCCAACCATGACGATGGGACCAGCGGGGCGCGTTCCTTTGCCGGCAAAGGCGAAGTTGAGGGCTGAGGAGGTGATGTGAAGCGTGTCGGTGCCGTGGGCGATGACCACGCCACGACAACCGTCAGCAAAGGCATCGGCACACGCGCTGGCCATGATGTTCCAGTGGTGAGGGCGAATATCATCGCTGAACATGTTCCCGATTTTCACGGCGTCCAAACGGGCGATTTGTGCCAGTTCGGGTATCGCGTCAAGCATCTCCTCCGGCTCGAATTTGGCCTCAACGGCCCCCGTGGCATAGTCAACTTTGGAAGCGATGGTCCCGCCGGTGTGAATCAAGCGAACCCGAGGCAGTGATTCGTCTTCAGCCGGACGGTACAAGTCCCCACCAGCAGGAGGCTGGATGGGGTCGAGTTCTTCCCATTCCTGAACGGCCTCGGCGGGGTAAGAGACATTGTAGCCGTTGTCCAGTTTGATGGAAATGTGTTTTGGAGCTGCAGGTGGCAGGACAAGGCCAACATGTTCCGCCGTTTCGTTATGGGTGGAGACACGCGCTTTGATGCGACGACCGGGTTCTGGTAGTTCCACCATGCATTACAGGAGGCCAAGTCGCCTCATGAATGAATCGCTTCACTGAGACAGGTCCTTGACTTTCTCAACCAAATCCATCCGACGCAAGCGCCAAATGCCGATGGGCGTCATGGCGACGGCGATGATGATGACGCCCGCCATGAGTTGGTAGGCGACGCTCGGCACGATGACGATGGCGACAAAGAACTGCCAGGAAGAGAAGGAAGCAGCCAAACCAACGGCCCCACCGTAGGCAAAGGCCACGCCCACCAGCCCACCGATGATGCCGATGAGGAGGCTCTCAAACAGGAGCATGAAGCCTAAACTCCGCGTTGATGCGCCCAAAACACGGAGGGTGGCGAGTTCGAAATCTCGCTCGGCGACGTTCATGATCATCGTGTTGAACATGACAGCGATGGTAAACATGAGTCCGAGATACATCATGGCCTGGAATATTTGCGTTTGTTGTTCAATGAGGCTGTTCATGCCGTCAATGAGCGTTTGGCGTTCAACCACACCCATGGAAATCTCAGCGAGGGATGCATCGACCTCAACACCGTCCGGCAAAGCGATGTACATTGAGGTCGTATTGACGCCCAAGGCTTCACCAAGGTCGGCACGAAGGAAGTACATGGTTCGAGCCAATTCTCCTCGGGTTACGCCGACAACGCTGACATCGTGTTCAGCACCGTTCACGAGGACGGTGTGTTTCTCACCGACCTTCCATCCCAGGAAGACCATGGCGCCTTCGTCGAGCATGACTTGACTGGCACCATCACTCGGTAGGGGTTGTTCGCCCTCGATGACGTTGACGCTCCGCATCCCTTCCTCAAAGGAATCAAAGCCGACCAAGGTAAACACACGGTCCAAGCCATCCGCAT
>JAYYBT010000051.1:0-30856 GCA_036162675.1 Thermoplasmatota archaeon | reverse complement strand
CACGAGGAACAACACCAAGGAACCGATGTGCTCGAGGGCGGCAATGGCCTGCATTTCGATGTGGTTGCGCTCCTCCATCGGTCGGTCAAGCAACCCCGGTGTATCCACCATTTGGTACTGAAGACGGCGATGGGTGAAGTGGCCGACGTGAATTTGTTTGGTGGTGAACGGATAGTGGTTCACTTCCATTTTCCCCGTGCTCAGGGCGGAGATGAACGCCGATTTGCCGACGTTGGGTGCACCGCAGACCACAATACACGGCGAAACAGGGTCCACCTTGGGCAGCCGCTTCAGGGTCTCGCGGGCTTCGCTTAACCAAATGAGGGATGGCCCCACCTGGCGCATGATGGATGAGATTCGTCCGTAGGCTTCGCGGCGGGCTTCGTGCATCAGGTCTGTACGGCCGGTTCGGATGATCTTCTTAGCGTTCTGAGAGGCGATGTTGAGCACTTGCTTTGAGGCCCATTGCAGGGTTGCGAGGTTCTTGCGATACTCATCGCAGCCCACGCAGGCATCGATCATGGCCACATCGAACAAGGGCGATTGGTCAAGGGAAGGCCAAGCAGCGACAAGCTCCTGAAATTCTGTCGCAATGATGTCGGCCGCTGTTTGGACCATGCGCGTCATTTGCTTGCGCACACGAAACACGCGGTCGGGGTCATCCACACGGTCAGCCGCCTTTTTGGCACGAGAGAACGCTTTGTCGAGGACCTCTTCCTCCAACAAAACCGTGCCAAGGGTGCGCCAGGAGACCTTCATGCCTACTCCTCAACCGTGGCCCGCCGTCATCCCTTGATGAAGTATCCCGTCGGGAAAGGGGTTGAAGACAGAAAGGTGAGGTTCATGTACGCTCGCCGATTGGTTCAAGCATGGCGAAGAAGAAATCCGTTGACCTCCCCGACTGGGCAAAATCGATGTGGGAAGAAATGGGCTCACCCAAGTTGGAGGGGCTCAAATCAATCCACAACGGGGACCTCCTCGAGCGTCGGCAAGGCCTTCGAAGGGACGACTTTGTTGAAGTTCATCTGGATGTTCAAGCCTTTGCCAACCCAGAGGATGCCTTTGTTCGAGGACGATTGATCTCCTCGGGAAAAACCAGTTTGGAAATCCTCACCGAAGACGGCCGTTGCGAGTTCATCTCAAGGGATGTTATCGTCAAGATGGTTCTTGTCGCCCACACCCGCCCGGCTTACATCGATGATGAGGAGTTGCTTGCTTTTGAGCGAGAGGACATGAAGCGCCGCTCCAAGTTGCACGAAAAGGTTGAGAAGGAAACCAAGGGCAACGACGACTCCCATCTTTGGGGTTGATTTCGTGGCCTATCCGGACGGCTGGACAGAACTTGAAGGCCGTTTGATGAGGGAATTCACCTTTGATGACTTTCTGCAAGCCAAGGCCTTCATCGACGAAGTCAGTGTTCTTTGCGAGGCACAGCAGCACCACGCTGAACTCCATTTTGGCTGGGGTTATGCCGTGGTTGAGACCTATTCACACGACACCAAGAGCATCACGCAGCGGGATGTGGATTTGGCCACCGCCATCAACGAACTTGAGGGATGACCATGCCCGTTGACCCAAAAGGAAGAAGCGAACCAGGATTCACTCGGCACGCCTTCATCTGTGGCCATGAGCGAGCAGAAGGGGCGGCACGACCGTCGTGTGGGCCACAGGAAAGTCTCAACCTCATGCGTCAAATCAAACAGCGTGTCCGTCAAGAAAGCGATGAGAACATCAGGGTGCAAAAATCAGGTTGTCTCGATCATTGTGAATTCGGCCCGACCTGCGTGGTCTATCCAGAAGGTGTGTGGTACGGGCTGACCTCTGAAGAAAGTATTGAGGCGTTGCTTCAGCACCTGCTCACCGGGGAGATTGATGAAGAGCAAACGCTGAAGTTGGAATGATCAGAGTTTGACTGGACGGGTCGCACCGCAAGCTTGGCACTTGAGCAGCGTCGTTCGGTCTTCCTTCACAAAGTGGGTATCTGGAGCACTGCACTGGCTGCACTTGATGTACGTGTTCACGTAATTGGCGATGGTGCCCTTGATTCGCTTGGGGGGGATTCGGCCCTTGAATCGGGCACGTGGCCCATCCCGCGAGCCCGAGGTACCCAATTCGTTCAGGATAAACTGGTAGACGTGGTTTTCATCTCGGTCCATCATCGAGACGACCTCGTTGAAATTTCGAAAGATGGTGTTGGAACCTTCAATCATGATTTGAGGAGCGGGGAGTCTCCAACGAGAACGCGAGGAGATTTCCTCGGGAATGTTTTCACGGGCCCGGTCAAGGAGGCTCTCGTAATCAAAGTCGGCCATGATTTTCCCCCGGCCCTCCCTCCCTTCAAGACTTTCCCTTTGGGCTTGTTCGCAGGAAAGCATTGATGAGCGTTCCACGGCAGGCATGAAGTGAGCACCATGGTCCTGAGCATCGAAGAACTCAAAGCGCTTGCCTCCAGCCTCATGAAAGAAGGGTTGAACACCCAGCAAATTGCTGATGAACTCTCCCTTTCCCAAGACACCATCACATGGCTTCTTTCCGGCACCGGCGAGAGCGACCGACCCAGCGATGTTCGCATCGGTTGGCGCACCCTTGGCGTTCGCCCGCAACGCCTTGCTGCTGTTGGCTCCATCATGGCCGATGTTGCAGATGAGGAAATCGGCTACGATAACATCGACACGGTCGTTGGCATTTCCATCAACGGCATCGCCTTTGCCTACGAAGTGGCTCGTGTTTTGGAATCCGACATAACGGTCTTCCGGACCACCGATGAAGGGGAAGGAAGCGGTTCCTTGTCCAACAAATACGGTCAAGTGGCCGGCAAGCGCGTGGTCATCATCGACGATGTCCTTTCCTCTGGCAAAACAATGTCCAAAACCATCCAGTCCATTCGCTCCGCTGGTGGAGACGTCGCCCTAGCCATCGTTTTGGTCAACAAGACGACACGCAATGAAATCGACGATGTCCCCCTTCGTGGCCTGATTCGCGCCGTGGCTGTTTGAGGCGATACAATGCACTGGAGCGACGTGATGGCGCAGCGCCTCGCACAGCGAGGCGACAAGCACATCGTCGCCACCGGCATCACACCAAGCGGCGAGTTTCACATTGGACACCTACGAGAGATCCTCACCGGCGATATGATCGCTCGTGCTGCTCGCAGGGCTGGAATGGAGGCCGAACTGGTCTTTGTGGTGGACAACGCAGACCCTCTGCGGAAGGTCTACCCGTTCCTCCACGAGAGTTATGAGGCGTTCATCGGCCACCAACTGGGCTCCATTCCTGCTCCAGACGATGAAGGAAAACCGGATTGGGACCGCTTCAACAACGAAGGATGGAGTTATGGCGACCACTTCCTTCAGCCCTTCCTTGAGGCCTTGCGACAAATTGGAGTTGTTCCTCGGCTGCTGCCCAATCTTGAGGCGTACCAGGCTGGTAAGTTCAGCAAAGCCGCCAAAATTGCCTGCGACAATCCAGCAGCGATTCGTGAAATCATTGAACGGGTGTCGGGCAGAGAGCTCGCCGAAGATTGGTTCCCCTGGCAACCCCTCGATTCCAAGGGTTCGCTGGACGGCTTGACGATAACCGGCTATGATTATCCGCTGGTTCATTGGACCGATAGCCACGGAGAAAGCGGTTCATCCAACATCGAGAAAGGTGAAGGAAAACTTCCTTGGCGCCTTGACTGGCCAGCAAAATGGGGGTTCAACCACATCACCTGCGAACCCTTTGGAAAAGACCACGGCGCCGCCGGCGGCTCTTACGATACCGGAAAAGAAATCGCTCTCCTCTTTGGCCACGAACCACCCGCACCGTTAACCTACGAATGGATCAGTTTGAAGGGCAAAGGTGCGATGTCATCCTCGTCAGGAAACACCGTTGGTCCGATGGAGGCTTTGCGATTGGTGCCGCCGGAAATCCTTCGTTTCCTCGTCGCCAACTCAAAGCCCAGCAAGGCTATAGAATTTGATACTGGAATGGGTTTGGTGAACCTCGCCGATGAATATGAGCGACTCACGGCTCGGGATTTTGATGCTGAGATGGCCGAGGAAAACCTGAGCCGGCGCAAACTGGTCCAACTAGAAGATGCCAAGGTCGCCCTGGCGTTGTCCTCGGTCGATGAGCAGGATGTTGCTTCCTCAACCTCCATCAGTTTCCGGCACATGGCGCTCCTGGCACAAATCAAACCCAAGGATGAGGATGTGTGGACCAGTTTGAGAGATTCTGGTTCACTCACGGAGCCCACGCCCCAACTTGAAGACCGCCTCAAGCGAATGCGAGCTTGGATTGCTTCTGAACACTTTCCAGAAGACATGCGGGTGAACATCTGCACGGCACCGGACAAGGGGGCCATCCAGGCACTCACTGAGGAGCAACGACTCGTCTTGCTTCACCTCAACCAAACGCTTCTCGAAGCCGACTGGACGACGGACGGCATCACAGCAGCCTTCAAAGCAGCAGGTGAGGCGGCCGAGGTTGGCATGAGGGATGTCTACAGGGCCTGCTATGCACTGTTTATGGCGACTGAACGTGGACCGAGGCTCGCCCCTATCCTCTCCAATTGTGAACGAGTGGCCATCCTTGAGTTGACGCAAGCAGCCATCAATGCTTAGGTCATCTCCAACGACCATAAAGTTGGAAGATTCCAAACGCTTTCAATCACACCATTGAAAAGGTGTAACCTCTGTTCCATGCCCATGGGAGGGGTGTACTGTCCAACCTGTGAGGCAGGCGTTGAAGTCACCGCCAAATTTTGCCTCTCGTGTGGCCATGACCTCACGGCACAAGGCCCCATCACCGCCACAGGTCACGACCTCAACCAACTCAAGGACGTCATTCGTCTCCGAGATGACCTCTCCATGGCTGAGAAATTTGACATGATCGCACGCGTTGAAGATGGTGCAGACCCCATCGCTCTTGGCATCGCAGCCGCTGCCGATGAAGGCGACCTTCCTGCTGAACAAGCAGCACCTGCTCCAACAGCCGATGATGTGGCGCCAGCCCTGCAAGCAGCCTCATGGGACAACAACGCAGCCGATGCTGCCATCGATTTGGCGACGGAGGGCTCAAAACTCAACGATTTGAAGAAGGCCGGGTCCTTTGAGAAAGAGGACAAGACCTTTGTCGAGGCCATGGATTTGGGTCGCAAGGCCACGCTTGAAGTGCTCAAAGTGTCCCAGGGCCTCGTGTTACCTGCCAACGACGCGTTGCAAACTGTCCCCATTATGCAACCGCCGAACAAGAGTTTCTGTCCAAAATGCGGCTCAGACATCCACGCCAACACCCTGTTGCAGTGGAAGAAATGGAGCGACACATCCACTCAAGTTCTCACCATCCAACTTGAGGCCGCTATGCGAAGCTCGCTCATGCACCTCTCTGCATCGTATCGCGACAAGATTCAGGATTTACAAGACCAACTTAGCGATGCCAAAAAGGCGGTTGAGAAGGCCAAAGAGGAAGCGGCCAAGGCACCCAAGGAGGAAGCGCCAAAAGCCGAAGAGAAAAAGAAAACCGGCAAGGCCGCTGCATCCAAGAAGGCCGCACCGAAGAAATCCAGCCCTGCTCCTGTTAAGCCAAAATCAGGTGGCCTGTTTGGTGCGAAGAAACCAAAGAAGACCTACGAGGGCGAACCAGGTGGCAAAGCGGAGTGGTTCCTTGAGGAAGCCCTTGATACTGTTTACGACCCTCACGGCACCGGTAAGCCGGTGAAGGCGGCCATGATTCTCGCCCGGTCATCCGAAGGCAATGTGAGGGTACGTGATGTGATTCGCACCTATGCAGTTGAGGGCGAAGAGGGCATTTCTGAGCTTGCATGGACCAGTCCACTCACCAAATACCTCATCGAGGCCTTTGACGCTTGTTGAAGGCCACCACAATCGCACCAAGAAGCGGAATGCTTCTTGACCCACCACCGACTCCACACACCATGGACAGCGAGGCATCGGCCACGGAAGCCTTGCGCCATGTGCTCGAGCGGGCGACCACATCCGTGAAAGAAACCTTCAATCAGCGATTGAACGCTCTCTACAGTACGGTTCTCGCCTCGCCGGGAACCATCCTGACCTTGTTCATCGTCATCAGTTCGGTCTTCGCTGTGCAAGGGATGACCTTCCAAGAGCAAATAGATGGTGACGTGGAAATCTTCCTGCCAGATGGCGCCTCATCCACTGACCTCTTACTCGAAGTGCGAACAGAGTGGTCGACGGACTTGGCTGTCATTTACATCACCACCCCGAATGCCAGAAACCCCAACGACACCACCAACATCACCGACGAGGTGGTGCTCAATGAGATCAGTTGGTTGGAAGGGGACGATCGCAACATCGGAGGCGACTCCACCAGCCGAGGAATGGATTTTGATAAAAATGACCACGGGCGAAACGATGGGGTCTTGTGGATTATCTCGCCAGCACAGGTCATCAAAGAAATTAATTCCGCTGACGGACGATTCAACAATTCACTTTGCGTGCACGGAGTAAACAACCGCTTACCTTTGGATTTGGATTGTGAACTCTTGCCCGCAGGCGGAGAATATGCCATCCCCAGCCAAGACCGCATCGACCAAATCATCGAAGAGTCCAACGGGGCCTTTGACTCGCTCATCAAGGACACGAATGACATGGACCCAACCGTTGACAGCGACGGGGACGGAAATTACACCAACGATATGGACGGGGACGGTATATGGGACACAACGGCCATCATTGTCGGCATGCACCACAACCCTTCGGTCACCGGAGACTGGGAGGATTTCTCAGCCCTCCTTAACCACTTCCAGGACATCATCGATGCACGTCCATCCGAGTATCGAAACACGGATTCCATCACGGTTACGGGACTGACAAAAGTCTTGGAAGACATTTCCGATGCCATTTACGAAGATTTGCTGATGATTCTTCCATGGTCTGTTTTGTTCACGGTGTTGGTCATCACAACCCTTCACCGGTCAGCCAAGGTCGTGGTCATCACGGGCACACCCATCCTCATGGCGTTGGCCATCACCTTTGGCTCATCGGTCATCATGGACATCACCCTCACCCCAATGATCGTCGCCACCTTCCCCATCCTCATCGGTTTAGGTGTCGACTATGCGCTTCATATGGTCAACAGGATTGAGGAGGTCAGACGAAAAGAAATCGACCGCGCCCATGATGAAAACGAGCGCAGGCGGAAACGTGGGGAGCCCGAACAAGCCGTCCCAGACCTCTGGGATTTGGAATTTTACAAGTCCTGCGTGATGGAGATGACCCGTTCAACCGGCGTGGCCGTCTTCCTCTCTGCCATGACCACCATCGTCGGTTTTTCAGTCCTCATCGCTCCCTTCATCGTCCCGATTGCACCGATACGCTCCGTGGGCATCACCTTGGTCATCGGCATCTCCTCAACCCTGGTTTTGAGCATCGTTTTGGTGCCGACGCTCGCTTGGATGTTGAAGTTCAACAAACGCAGCAACCCAGGTGTTTGGAAAAACATTGGGCAGGCGCCCATCAAGGGCTTCCTCATCATCATTCTCCTCGCAGGTTCAATCACGGCCTACGGCGTAGCGAATATGGACGAATTGAGCAAGCCCATCACCGGTTCTTCTGAGGCGCCGGACGGTATCGATTCTCTCAACTCACTGGCTGAGTACTCTCGCCAGTTCAGCAGCGGCCAAACATCGCTCTACATCTATGACGCATCTTCGCGGCCCAACAACAACAACACAGAAAATATTCGGGATTTACCTGTCCTTGACTCCATGGACGCCATGGAGAACCAAATTGACCAGGTGGACGAAACATCAACGACGAGCATCATCACGTTCCTCAAAGCCGTCCCAGCCACCATCACCGGACCTGGCGGCATCACCATCGGAGACGGTTCGCTGTGGGACTTGCTCCACGACCCGTGCTGGGACAGCGAGGACATCACGGACATCAACTGCGCCGGGTGGACGTTGGTCCCCTTGAGCGAGCGAGAAGCATTGAGGAAGGACATGGTCAACGTGGCCTTTGACACGCTCTCGGCAGAGGTTCGGTCCATGTTGATGAACGAGGACAACACGAAGGCCATCGTCTATGTTACCCAGCCGTACATGAACCTCAACGTCGCAGGTGAACTTCGTGACGAAATCGATGACATCCTCGCAGAAGGACCGACCCTGCTGAACACGCGAACGTCACTGCTGACGGGAGGCCTTCCTGTCTCCTTGGACATCAACGAAGGCATTCACGATACGCAAACCACAACCACGCTCCTCACGCTCATCGTTCTCACCGTTCTGTTGATGTTCGTGTTCCGTTCCCCTCGCCTCGGCATTTACACCATGATACCCGTTGCCGTGGTCATCCTTTGGCAGCCCCTCCTGATGCAAAGCGGTGATGTGAACGTCAACATCTTCACGGCGATGATTGGAACCATTGTGTTCGGCATCGGCGTGGACGATTCCATTCACGTGATGCACCGCATACGGGAGGAGGGTGAGTCACCTCACGGCATGGCATCGGCCATTGAGGAGACGGGGCAAACCATCTTTGAAACGACCATCACGACTGTATCAGGTATTGCTGCTGGATTCCTCGCTGCTTTCCCCGGGCTCGAGAATTTCTTCATGCTGATGTGTTTGCTCATCATCTTCGCCTTCATCACGAGTGCATTCCTCTTACCGGCCATCTTTACGGCCGAACACGTCACTCGGGCGAAAATCAAAGGCCATCCACCTTGGATTGACTTTGGAGACGGTGTCGCCGTTGGCGATGCGAACATCATGAAAACAATGGACGCCGTTTTGGAAGAATGAACTTCACCGAGGGCGGAGGGAGTAGGGAGTAAGCCCCTTTCTGTTCCCTTTCGGTGACCGCATTCAACTGTGCATCCTACCTGTCCCTCGTCGTGCAGAGTCAACGGGACGGTTTGGACTTGCTCCGGCGGGGTAGCTCGTCTCATCGACAACAAGGCAACCTCGGTCTTTCAACGTCATCGTACACACCTTGCATCGTTCGTTTCTGCAGCCTGAACCCAACCATTTCTGTTTGCTTCCTTGTGGTAGCCGCCTGCACTTTGGAGAGGGGACTTTCCTCAGAGTCGAACTCTGTCAGCGGTCCTCCTACTCCCTCCGAGCACAGATGTGAACCGCTCTCATTTCAATGCGACCCCAAAGGCCAAACCGTCATTTGTAGGGGTTTTCACCGGGCGAAGCCGTCTGCTGAGGTGCACCGTAGGGCCCCGCAGGTGGCGTGGCGGCAGCAGGCTGTTGTCTTGGATTCAACTTGGGAGGACGCTTGTTGACTGGAACCTCTTCTCGTCGCAAACCGACCACCAGCAGCCCAATAAGGCCGGCCACCAACAAGCAGACGATGAACAAAAGAGCAGGGTTCACGGTGCTGATGGTCCCGAACACACCGTCCGAGCGTGGTTCATCCACAAGCACCGTTTGGGATTGTGAGTTTGGCCCGTTGACGATGCTTAACTCGAGCCATTGCGTTCCGTCTCGGCCGGGTTTCCAAAGGAACTGATAGATCATCTGTTCACCTGCTTGGATATCGATGACACGTGCATCCAAACGGGTTCGAGCACCACTTGATTCAACCTGTTCAAGGACCATGTTCGCCTCACCATCGGCCAGTCCGTTGTTCGTAATCAGCGCTGAGACCTCCACGAAGTCACCTTGGTGAATGTCATTGGAGGGTTTCATTTCAATGTCAGAGACCGCGTAAACAGGAACACGCTGTTCAAGATTCCAGGTACGAAGCGGCGCATCCACGTCATTGAACACCGAATCAATCGTCAAACCGGCTTCATCTGCACCCGTCACCCAAACACGAAGTTCAACCGCCTTGGTTCTGAACGCTGGCAACATGAGGGCGTCCAAGTCTAACGAGCAACGCACGGGGACGGATTCCCCGTTCGTTCGCTCACCCAGAATCTCAAGGGGCAGGCTCCCGTTGTCAAAGACATAGGAATTCAGGCCAAGTCCCGCTTCATTCAACGACCAATGCAAGCGAAGCGAATCCGGGTCAAGACGAGCATTCTCATGAAGTCGCAATTCAAATTGCAAATCTTCCCAAGCTTCTTCGACAAGCATGGTGTTGAATCCTGGCCGGTCAACTGCAGCTACACGAGGGGCTTCGTTGTCGACGATGAACCAAACAAAGGCGGAACCATCGCCTCTATAGACCGCGCCATTCGGCGCATCACGAAGGTCACCAAACAAACCATAGGTGCCGTCGAGCAAGGGTGCGAGAATGCTACCCGTGAAACTGCCATTGACGACTTCAGCTTCGAGGCTGTTTTCACCCAGGGTCAATTCAACATCAAGGTTCTGAGAAGGAAGGGTCCCTGTTCGGTACCAGACGACATCACCGTGCACGTCGAACGTGGTGCGGGGTTGCACCCAGTAGCCAAGGGCATCATCATCCTCTCCGGGAAGCGAAATGCGAATGGAATCGTGGTCAATGGAGAGTTCTCCCGAGAACCTCCAGTTGAGCGGTTCAAGGATGAATCGGTTGGATTGTCCTGATTGGTCAAGAAGCGAAATTTCAGGGACACGGACAACCGATGTATCTGGGTCGTAGCCCCAATTGATCGTGAAATTCACCACATATTCACCGTTTCTAGAAAACAGGTCGTCGGCTTCGGCTGGGACCAAATCGCATGATTCTACATCCACGTAGGGGTCTGAGGAGGTACAGATATCGGTGCTTTGGTTCCATTGGATGACGGCCGGGTTTGGGGTGTTTGAAGCCAACTGAAGTTCAATTTCCGCAAGGTCAAAAATACCGTTTTGTTCCCAAACCGGCACCCGAATTTCGTACCATTCATCGGGATGGAACCATGGGGATTCAACCCCTCCTGCCCAGCCCAAGGACGATGCTCCAAGGGAAGGCGCACCGTTGGCGTTGAGTTGGACGTGGAACATGGGTTCAGCAAGGCTTCCACCACCCTCCATAATATGGCCAGCACTGTCGGCAATCTCAACCCAACCAACGAAGTAATCGCCCTGCGCAGCTGCACTGGAATCAATGGAGAGGCGGTATTCGCCCATCAAGGTGGACAGGTTCTCTGGCAATTCAAGTTGGGACTTCTTGACCTCATCAGCATCCATAACGCCGTTTGCGTTGTCGTCGTCAATCCAAGACTGCCAAAGATAGACATCGGCGTGCGTTGGGAGGTGAGGGCGGTCGGCGACGGTGAACACGATGGGCGTTCGGGGTGCGATGTCTCGACTGTCAAAGCGCTCAACTGAACGGTCAACGAGGATGGGGGGGACGTTATCAAAGAGGAAGGTGAGTGTTGAGGGAAGGTTGCTCACGACGTCCTGTCCTCTCAAAGGCACGACCTCAACACCCAAGTCCAGTGATGGTCGACCGTTTGGCACCGTGTAGGGGAACAAGGCCACACCGTCATCGAGCAACGTGGTGGTGGCGTATTCATTGCCATCCACGAGGAAACGAACGAGTGCTTGACCCGAACGAGGTACGCCTTCCGTCGTGTTTTCAAAGCCCAGCACCACCTCGAGATGAACCACTTCTCCGCCTCGCAAGTAGGGGTATGCTGCGTCTGAACGGATGCCTTCGGTTGACAAAACTGACCACGATTTGATTTCAATGTCGTTTTCAACGCCTTGGTCATGACCCAAACCGAAGACTTTGGAGACCGGCAAAAGCGGCCCTGAAGATGAAATTAAACTGACAGAAAGTGTGGCTGAGGATTCGTCATCCCATCCATCCGGGAAACGGAAGTGGTGACGGAGTTCAAGGAATTCTCCCGAACCGACAGCAGAAATTGAACCAGCGGTACCGTCATCGAACCAGAGCAGGGCTGTGCCCGAAGCTGTACAAGCGGACAAGGAGGTGGAGGTGATGGGGAGTGAAGCGATGGGGCAACGCAGTTTGGATTGCTGCTGAGAGCCCGAGAGGTGGAGTTCAACCTCCCATCCCGACTGCGTAGCGTGCGTAAGGGCATCGGTGATACCAAGCGGAGAGAAGTCAAACGTGCCTGCAGACTCCACCCATTCAACACCTGGTACGAAGGTATCGGAGACGTTGTGAACCTCCAATTCAATCGCTTTCACCGAAGCTTGGGATTGAACGTCGTTCACTGTGAGATAGACCGAACCCGTTCCGTCCATGCGAACCGGGAGCACCACGGTTCGCTGACCGGATTGTGGGATGGCGGATGAGAGCGCGTGGTTCAAGCCCATGACCAGCGGGTGCCCTGCATTCAACTCAAACGAGATGTCGGCCTCGTAGGGCGCAAAGACACCTCCAAACAACAAGTCTCCAGTGGTGAGAGAGGAACCGATGCGAACCTCGACGGTGGCCATTGGAAGCCCGGATGGGCCGTGGTTGTTGGAAGCTTGAGCAAGGGCGTTGTTGAGGGTGGTGAGTTCCGTAGCATCGAGGGACACCACCGACAAATCATCGATGTTTGATAGCGTTCGGCTAAGGATATCTTGGCCGTTGACGGCCATCGCCATGAACGGGCTGGCGATGGTGCCAGTGGGCGAGGCGACAGCGAAGGAAAAGGCATGGACGCCTTGGGTTGGCACAGCAACCTCGAGGGAGGCGGTGTTGGCGGGCGCGATGGCACGTGAAACCCAGAGGTCGTCGGTAACGAGTGTGTTTTGCAAACCAAACGCCCCGTTTCCACGACGGTCCATGGACCATTCATTGGCACCATCCAGCCCAACGTCGAGTCGTAGACCATCAGGCAATGACGTGCGAACCAACTCAACATCAACCGAGTCCCACGTGAAGGTGCCACTGCCGGTGGCGCTGACCATTCGCAGCTGGAACATGTGGGCAGGCATCTGAAGCGAAACATGGTCAACAGCATCCAGGTCCGTCCAGGATTGGCCTGCGTCGGTTGTGAATTGGAGTTGACCACCACTCGAATGTGTGCTGTCAACGCTCACGGCAGAGAACCCTGAGCGGACATGATAGACATCGGAAAGGACGGTCCCTGAACTCGAAATGACGCCATTGGCCCAACTTCCACCCTGGATGCTCCAGCCTTCATCGGTTGGGTCCGTATCGAAGCCTTTGGCCACATGACCGTTGAGCGACCAACTCCGAATCTCCGATGTGCCGCCACCTGATGCTTCTTTCATGTGAACCTTGAATCTAAGAAGCGGGTATTCGTGCGAATCGATCATGCCCAAATCAGCCCAGGTCGAGGTGAGCCGCTCAAAGCCAGGAACAGGGACATTGGTGGAGGCGTCGAGGATTTGCCACTCAAACACTGAACCAGGATAGACCAGCGCATCCATGTGGAGCAAGCCATGCATCATGTTCTCGCCCCGCCCGAGCAGCGAAGGACCAAACACCTCCGATGTCCAATTTCCTTCGCCGTTGCCAGAGCCTCCGGAGGGCGTGATGATGATGTCGTCCACCCACGCCGTATCAGAGCCGGAATTGACGCTACCGTCCTTGGTGTATTTCCATGTGAGCGTCTGGGCCGTTGCAGGAATGGTGAACTGTTGCAATCCGTTGTTCACCGTGCCCGACCAACGTTGGGTGTAACCGCTGTACCTGCTGCAAGCGGTGTTGTCTATGCAGAAGATGAGGTAGTCAAAACTTCCTTCCGAAGAAACACTGTACCTGAAGGTGCCCGATGATGCCGGGAGTTGCGATACATCGAGTGTCATTGAAGATTCTTGGTTGTGGCTGATGCTTCCCGCCTTGGCGAGTTGAGCACCACCCAGACGAGTATCTGCTCGGATGGCCCAGTTTGAGGCGCCAGAGAGGGTCCATTCAGGTGCGAACGTTCCTGATTCAAAATCATAGGTCCAGTCCTGAGGGAGAATTTGAAGTGAGGATTTGTTCACATCCATGCCGTCGTAAACAGCATTCCCATCAAAGTCTCCGACATCGGTCAACACCGATGCCATTGAATTGGTCAAGGTTGACGCACTGATGTCAAGGTCAATGGATTTGATGGAATGACCATCTGGAACGCTGACTTCAACCCGTTGACTTGCACCGTCCGGCCAGGAACCAATGGTCAATTTTTCAGCCTGACCAAGCGGTGTTGTTTCCTTCACGAGGTCGTCTTTTGGAAGCGCTTGTGGGGCATTATGGCTCATCGGCACGAGTGAAAGAACGAACAAAAGAACGAGTCCGAGCGCCACCAATGCAGGTCGCGCACCCTCCCTCATGCCCCTACTACGCTCGGTTCAAGGTCTAAAGGGTTGGGACTTTTTGCCATGGGCTGTCAACGTGAGAAAGTCCATAGATGGGGTTGACAAGGAGGAGGCATGGACGTTGAAGCCCTCAAGGAAGAAGCGGGCATCGCTGCATGCGCCTACGTCGAATCTGGCATGAAGGTGGGCCTTGGAACCGGGTCAACCGTGAAATACACCATCCTTGAATTGGGTCGCCGAGTACGGGAAGAAGGTCTTGAAATCGTCGGCGTCCCTACCTCATTGGCCACCAGGGACCTCGCCACTGAAGTTGGTATCACGCTTGTTGACCTTGACGATCTCGATGGATTGGATGTGGTCATCGATGGCACCGATGAATTCGACCCCCAATTCCAACTCATCAAAGGCGGAGGCGCAGCCTTGCTGAGAGAAAAGGTGGTAGCACAATCCTCTGCCAGTATGGTCGTCGTGGCCGATGAGAGAAAACAAGTGGCCACGCTCGGGGCATTTCCCCTCCCCATCGAGGTCACACCCTTCTCCTACAACACAACGAAGCGGGCCATTGAGCAAAGCCTTGGTTGCAACGTTAGCATGCGGGAAAAAGACGGAACCCTCTTGACAACGGATAACGGGAATTTCATCGCTGATGCACATACTGGACCAACGCTCACCCACCCAGAAGAGACGGAGCGGAAACTGCTCAACCTCGCTGGCGTCGTTCAGGTCGGCCTGTTCAACAACATGTGCGATGTCGTTGTGCTCGCCTCTTCGGACGGCGTTTCTGTTTTGGAAAAGGGCGATTGAAGGAATTTCAAATCCCACTTGCGTGAAGCATTAAATAGACGGGGCAAAAGGCCGAGTTGGGCCTGTAGCTTAGTCAGGTAGAGCGACGGACTCTTAATCCGTCGGTCGCGGGTTCGAACCCCGTCAGGCCCGCCAACCTCATCCCGTCCAACGAGCCCGTACATTGCTCACAGGGACCGGGCCAAAATTGTGTGAATCTTCGCTGGACGTTGGATCGGGTTGGTCGCCGGTCAAAAACAGCCGACCATCTGGCTCGATTCTGTGAATTCGCTTGACCATCAAGACATCGACTTTCAAAGGGTGAAGAGCCAAAACGACATCACCAACCTCAAAGGTGGTTTGTGAGTTCGTTTCCTGAAACGTCAACATCTGGCCATCGGTGAACGTGGGCCACATGCTATCGCCTTGGATGCGGACATCCAAGTTTCGGGTCATGGACCGCCCTCAAGAAGCTCGAGTCCAAGGAACCTCTCGTCCCTTGGCAGCCCAGAACATTTCGTGGATGGCTTCACAGGCATCCATGAGTTCTTGGGCGTGGTCGGCTGACACTTCAACCTTGCAAGCAGAGCAGAGTTTGGCAGCATGCCAGAAGGTGTCGTGCAGGTCAGGATTGGATTCAAGATGTTGAGGCTTGAAGAAATCCGTCCACAAAACGAGGAGTTCGTCTTTGCACTTTTGGGCTTCTTCTTCCTTGACAAGGGCGTAGCGAGCCATGGTGTTCATGTAAGCGGCCATGGCAACACCGTCGGAGGTGTCAGGGCAGGTCATGGCAAGCATTTTCTTGGTCATGGACTGGACAGCTTCTGCGGCGATACGGGCGCTGGCAGGGTCGTACACTCCACAGGGAGCATCACAGTGGGCTTCGGCGACGATGGGGGTCTTCATGGCCCTCCCGAGAAGATGGAACCATAAGAACATGATTCTTTTCCAGCGTCCATCAAATGGAGGTAATGGTGGTGCCTCGCTCACCTCGAAGAGCCAAGAGCACATCACCAGGTGAGCACAAAATCGCAGCATTGGTCTCGGATTGCTCAGCAAATTGACACAGCGCCTCCACTTTCGGACCCATGGAACCTTTCGGGAATTCACCCGCTTCGCCTAAAGCACGAGCGTCCTCAACTGTCAGTCGTTTCATGGCCTGGGCATCTTCCGTGCCAAAATTCCGATAGATGGCGTCGGCTTCGGTGCTGATGATGAGAGCGTGTGCACCAAGGTCCCTTGCAAGTAAGGAGGAGAAGTGGTCCTTGTCAACCACAGCTGGCATGCCCTGAAGGTGCTGGTCAAGCCTGGCAGTTGGCACGCCTCCACCGCCCCCGCAAATGACAACGGCGTTCAACTGGACAAGTTGTTGGATGACATCCAGTTCCATGATACGAATCGGTAATGGACTTGCGACAACCCTGCGTGGACCATGAACCGTTTCGGCAATATCCCAATCTGCGGTCATGACGGTTTGTGCGGAGAGCACGGGGCCGACCGGCTTGGTTGGCCACGCAAATGCTTCGTCATTTTTGTCCACTTCGACACGCGTCAACAAGACAGCCGTTCGTTCAGGTCGGCGACGACGTTCCAAAATTGCCTGAAGGTGCATGGACAATTCATGTCCAATCATCCCTTGGGTCGCAGCAACCCATGAATCCAAACCCTGCGTTTGTTGGTCATCCATCGCAAGAAGGTGACCGACCTGAGGCCCGTTTCCGTGGGTGATGACCACGCTCCAGTCCATCTCGAGGAGGTCGATGACATCACTCATGACACGAGCAAGCACCTCACTGGCGTCACCCCCTTCGTCCCCAGGGGATTGCAAGGCGTTGCCACCCAAAGCGTAGACCGCTGTCTTTCTCACGGCAATTGGTTCGCTGGGACCGTTTTGACACTTTGCACGATATACGTGAACTCACCCCGTGTTTTGATGCTCCATGAGGGAGACATTCACATAGGCAGAACAGGTGGAGGCATTTGGTGAGAGCATGGTCAAGACCATTTGGATCGGCGATGTGCAAAAAGGTCATTATAACGGGCAGGAAGTTGAACTCAAGGGCTGGGTGAAGCGAGAGCGAGGGAGCAACAAACTCCGCTTTGTCGTCCTCCGAGATTCCACCGGAAGTATACAATGCGTCGGGAAATTTGATGTTCTTGGGGCCGAAACCTTTGCTGACCTCAAAGCCATCCTCATTGAAACCAGTGTCGTTTTTCAAGGAACGGTGATCACCTCGGAGGATGCTCCCGGCGGACATGAACTTCAGATCAAATCAATGGAAATCGTTGGAGCCGTCAACTCGGAACGACCCTTTCCCATCACAGAATCCACGCTCAAAGTTGTGGATGAAGAAGGAGCGCCACTTTATGGTGGCTCAGAATTCCTGCTCAATCACCGCCATCTCTACCTGCGTGTTGGTCGGCAAACAACCATGCTGAAGTTGAGAAGTTCAGCGTTTGGAGCGATTCACAATTATTTTCGCGGTCATGAATTCATTGAATACCAAGCCCCAAACTTCGTTGCTGGAGCGGTCGAAGGTGGTTCAACCTTGTTCGAAGTCCCTTATTTTCAAGATGAGGACAACCCTGACCAAAAGGTGTATCTAACCCAATCATGGCAACTTTATGCCGAAGCTGCAATGCCTGCTCTCGAACGACTCTACACCATTGCGCCATCATTTAGGGCAGAACAGTCCAGAACTCGTCGACACCTAACCGAGTTTTGGCATGCTGAAATGGAAATGGCTTGGGCGACCAACGCTGACATCATGGTACATGGTGAGGGTGTGGTCAGACACATCGCAAAAACGATGTTGGATGAATGTGAAGAAGAACTTACCTCAATCGATCGAGACCTCGAGTTGATCGCTCGCTACGCAGATAACCCCTATCCACGAATGCGGTATGATGAGGCGGTCGACATTCTCCAAGGCAAAGGCGTTGAAATTGAATGGGGTGAAGATTTGGACCACTCAAAGGAATCCATCCTCACGCAGGATTTTGATGTGCCTCACTTCTTGACCCACTACCCCAAGGTGGCCAAACCCTTCTACCACCGCGTGGACCCTGAAGACGAAAAGTACGTGCTCTGTCATGACCTTCTGGCCCCAGAAGGCTACGGAGAAATCATCGGCGGAGGTGAGCGGACATGGACAGAAAAAGAAATCCTCGAGCGCATTGATGAGGAAGGAACACCGCGAGACCCCTACCAGTTCTACATTGATGTGAGGTCGTACGGTGGCGTGCCCCACGGAGGGTTTGGACTTGGCGTTGACCGCGTCGTAAGTTGGCTCGCCGGTGCAACGAGCATCCGAGAGGTTATCCCCTTCCCCCGAACCTCACGACGATTTACGCCTTAGTCAAAGAATTGTTTCACCGCACATCGGGCACGGCATCCCCGGGATGAATGCACCGAGCAAAAAACCACAATGCGGGCAGATGGACATCAAGTCGTCAACGACCATGCTCTGTAATGGGCCAACTTCTCCATCAAGGTTTGGGAAGGCCGAATCGCTCGCAAATGAGGTCAAGAACGATGAGGAGGTCCTTCTCCTCCACCACATGATGCGCAAATTCCCTCGGCCGGTCGTCCCAGGGATTGAACAAGACGGCGCATCCACTTTCGCCAAACATACCGACATCGCCCATGGAATCACCAACCGATGCGGTGTTGGATTTCTCAACACCAAGACGGCGCTGCAACATCTTCACGATGGCTCCTTTTCCATTCATTTGCACCTGGTACCGCCCATAATCACCGATGCCAGCCGGTGATGAGCCATCCCCCGATTCCATCAGCCATCCGTTCGTGAACACGTGAAGTTTTGAGTCAAAGCCGTTGCTTTGTTCTCGTGCCGTATGGCGGTCAATACCCCCCCAACGTCGCCTCCATGGCGTACCGCTTGGAAAGGTTGCAGCGATATCGCGGGCCGTTTTCTGAAGCCCACCGCTCACGATGGCAACGTGAACATCGTGGTCGAGAAGGTGGTGGATAAGGGTCTTCCAACCCTTCATCATCGGCATCCCCTCCATGAGGCCACGAAGTCGTTCATCCGTGATGTTGCCCCCTGGTGCGGATTTAATGAGAGCCAAGTCGAGTTTGATCCAGTCCCATTCATCAAGAAGACCTTGATTGTAGAGTTCAAACGACTCGTCATTGGAAATGCCAAGTTTATCGTACACAAATTGCCATGTCGAAAGGTGGTCAACGAGTACACGGTCCATATCAAGACATACAAGATGGCCTGACATGAGTTCAACTCCCCTTTGGCCAATTGTATTGGTTTTGGATTCGTGCAACTTGCTTCCCCATGATGTAGAGAATCAAGGCAACCATCATGGCGAACAAACCGATGAGGGTCATGGCGATGGTGATGAGCGACACCCCGATGGAGGTTGAATTGAGTTCAGTAAACATGCTCGCAAGGTCGCCTGACAGTCGATAACCCAAGACAAAGAGCACCACGCCAGGAATGCCGAATAACAGGAGCGGGTGTTTTGATTCCAACATCCAATAAAAGAGTTGAGCGAAACGTGATGCAGTGGCCAGCGATTGCCGCTGAGGCAACTGAATAGGGACATCACTCTTGACGAATCTTGCCCGGATATCCTCTGAGATGTCTTCGGTCGTGGCGTTCTCTGGCAAACTCAAGAGATGCTCAGCACCTCGTGGACTGAGTACCAGATGGCCCAAATCGGTTGAGGAGAGAAGCACGCCTTGCCCCTCTTCATCCGGTGGGGCTCCTCTGTAGAGGTGGTGGATATCCCACCCTTCACGGGCACGATTCACACTGAGGGGGAGGTCAGACAATTTCCATTGAGAAGAGATCGGAAGGAACAGCGTCAACCCGTCAAAGGCCTCAAGAGACATGAGGGCCTTGGCCAACAGCTGAGGCGTGATTTCACCGTCGTGATGCACAACCTTGCAATTCACTTCATTGGCCAATTCAACGGTTTCATCGTTCGAACCGGTATCAAACAGGAGCACCTCATTCGCCACTTCTCGGCAGCGCACGATGAGCGATACAATGCGCAATTCAATGTCTCGCCCAATCAGGACAACACGCTCAAGTGGTGCACTCACGGGTTGCGGTCTTCACTTCAGACTATCAAACCTGTTCTTGCAGGGCGAGTGAGGAACCGCTTTCAAGCATAGATTGATTGAGGCGAGACAGCAGGGAAGAGCATGTTGCAGGGTTGGCACATCGGCGTCGTCATCCCTGCACGCAATGAGGAAGAGCATGTTGCGAGTGTGATTGAGGGATTGCCTTCATTCGTGGACATCGCCGTGGTGGTTGATGACGGTTCAGACGACACGACGGCGGCGCAAGCAAAAAACGCCAACACAACATGTGAATTGACCGTCCTTGATGGGGGAGGCAAAGGGGTTGGCTCTGCCATCGATATGGGGCATCAACACCTGCTGAGCACGTTCAATTCAAGGTTCATCAGCGTGGTCATGGCCGGCGACGGTCAAATGAATCCAAACGATATGGCGTCATTGTTGGAACCCATTTTCAACAACCAAGCCGACCATGTCAAAGGCAGTCGTTTGCAACATCCTGAGGGATTCAATCGCATGCCAGCATACCGACAGCGAGCCTCAAAAGTCCTCGCATTTTTCACGACATTGGCCGCTGGACAACCCATCAGTGACCCTCAGTGCGGCTACACGGCAACATCCTCGGAGGTGCTCCGCAACTGGAACTGGCAGCGGAGTTGGAGCGGTTATGGCTACCCGAATTTTTGGTTGGTCAACCTCGCCACTCAAGGCTACAGAATTGCTGAGCGCCCGGTTCAATCCATCTATAGAAATGAGCGAAGCGGGATCAAACCAATTCGTTTTTTCCTCAATGTAGGATGGATGATGGCGGTAGAACATCATCGAAGAAACCTCGCTTGGTTGAAGCCAAAGCGCCTAACACCCCACACGCTTTTTGCATTCTTTGCTTATTTCTTGGGATGGTCTGCCCTACTTCCGTTCTTGACCAACGACCTTGAGCAGGAACTCTTTGCTAGAGGCGTTCCAGCCATCGTGATGTGCCTTTTCTTTTGGGTGATGGCGCATCTTTTTGACAGAGCCGCGACACGAGTTCACAAGGAGTTGAGACACAGTGCGCCGCCATGATCGACGACGAAAGCCCCGCAAGGCTCACGTTCGCCATATCCTGGTGGCCAATAAGCCCGAAGCAAAACTCATTTTGGACGAGTTAAACGGGTCAAAGAAGCCTCTTCGTACATTCAAGAAATTGGCCAAGAAGTACTCAAACTGCCCGAGTGGGAGCAAAGGAGGTGACTTGGGTGAGTTCGTTGAGGGACAAATGGTGCAGACCTTTGAGGACGCTGTCTGGGCCAGTGAACTCGAAGTTGTTCCCGAGACGTTCATCAAAACGCAATTCGGGTTTCATGTTCTCTGGGTGCACAGCATCACGCACCCGGAATAATGGTGGGCGTACCAAGATTTGAACTTGGGTCCAAGCGTCCCAAACGCCCGAGTATAGGCCAAACTAACCCATACGCCCTTGGTCTGTGCCACGGCGTCTCACCTATGAACTTCACTCAAAGAACATCCAGCGCCCATCACTCAGCCGAACAACCACGCCCTCAACTTCAGCCTGCTCCATGAGGGCATCAGCAGGAATCTCAACATCCCTCTTATCCAGAAGCGTTTGGACCTGAATCCTTGAGATATGGCCCTCTTCAGAGGCCAGTGAACGAAGTTCACGCAAGAGAGATCGCGGAGAAACCTCCTGCCGTTCATCGTTGAACGAAGCAGAACGCAGGAGTCGAGTTCGTAATTCATCCTGAAGTTCTGCGGGCGTATTGGCCAAAGCTACTTCGAGATGAAGCATCGAACTGGATGTGCATTCCTTCACGACCTCTGCATCCGTTTGCATGGTCGTGCCGCAATGCGGACAACGACCGCCTTGGCGACGATGGCCGGAGCATTGGTTGCAAGCGGAACACCGCAGAACAAGCCAACGTTGTTGAGACACTTCATCGCCTCAGAGCGTGAAATCGTGTTTGCTTTGCGGCTGACCAGGACGTCGTGCTGGAGCTGCAGGTGCCTTGGTGTCAACGCGCTTTCGGGGCTCAGGGGCTGCCTTTCGTGTCAGCGCTCCTCGAATCGGGCCGGTCTTGGTTCTGGCGCCAAGCGAAAGAGATTCGGGCAAGATCAAGGCTGCAACCGCCACACCGTGGTGGTCTTGGCCTGCCGTTACTTCATCAACGGCGACATCAAATTCGATGACCTCAAGGTCCCGACTTGCCAAGCGACGTTGCAAGTTTCTTCGCAAGAGCAAGACCGTTTCTTCGTAGTCACGGTCGGTGGTGATGGTCGCGACGATGGCGCACTCATCACCCTCGGGAGTTACGCATGTCGCCCAAGCGACACCGGCGGAAGCCGACGAACCGTTCCAAGCATAGGCTGTGGCCAAATGACACTCGACCAGCGAACCCATCGGGAGCGGACGAGGTGGTGTGGCGCCAAAACCAAGAGGCAGCATGGCACCCTGGGCCTGAATCAAGCGAACATCGCCCAATCCAAGTTCAACAAGACCTTGGTCAAATGCATCCTCTGCATTCTCGCCCCATGGGGCGACTGCGGTCATGAGCCAGCCTGGACACGATGGCGTGTTTGAGGATTGCATGGTTGGCCCTGTGTCGCAACGGGTTCATGAACAACTTGGTGGTGGGCGTATGCATGGCACAAGCCACACGGGGCCTGCTCTTCACGGCCTTTGGGCTGGTTTTGGCTGTGGCCATGGCGGCGGGTATCAACGCAGGTGAGTACACTCTTACATTGGCCTTAGGAGCCATGATTGCCACCTTGATTGGGATTGGATTCATGATGCAGGCAGGTTCATCTCAGCCCTCAAAAACAGGCGGGATAGGCGTGCAAACGTCAGCGACTGGAGCGAGTCAAAACATCAAGGCTGAAACTTCGCTTCCCGACCCGATGGCCCAAGATTTCGAAATGCCGCTTTGATCAGAACAGGCGAACCGTTTCGAGGTTGCTTGGGGCAAACGTCAGGCAGTTGTACCGTTCTCGCAGCGTCAGACCGAGTTCGTTACATTTCTGATAGTCGCCGTGGTGGCAAATGATGTTCTTTGGCGGCGGGTTGATTCGGTCAACGAAGTCAAGCAGTTGCCTTCGGTCGGAGTGCCCGGAGAAACCGTCAATGGTCACCATCTCACAACCGATTTTGACAATCTCGGTCTTGCCGTTGATGAGCATGGGAACTTCTCCAAAGCCCTTCTGGAGACGACGACCAAGTGTTCCCTCGGCTTGATAACCAACAAAACAAAGTGAATTCCGCTCCTCGTGCGCCCAGTTCTTGAAATACTCCATCACGGGGCCGCCATTGAGCATACCCGAGGTCGCCAAAACGATGCACGGCGAGGTGTCCATGACGATGCTCTCTCGGAGTTCCCTGCCCTTGACAGGCCGGAACCACTCGCTCGTGAACGGGTTTTCCCCGTCGTCTTTCAAGAGCGACTTGCTCAGCGCCTTGGTCAGGTAATTGGGGTGAGAGGCGTGGATGGCCGTGGCTTCCTGAATCATACCGTCGAGCCACACGGGCACGGGCTTGACCGTTCCCGAGCGGAAGAGTTCGTCAATGGCGATCATGACCTCCTGGCTGCGGCCAACAGCAAAGACCGGGCAGATCATCTTCCCGCCACGCATCAAGGTGCGGGAAACAATGTCTTGCAGTTCCTGGTTGGCCTCTTGGCGAGAGGGTTGATAGTCGCCTGAAGCACCGTAAGTGGATTCAATCACCAGCGTTTCAACACGAGGGAACCGGGTGTTGGCGGCGTCAAATAACCATGATTTCTCGTACTTCTGGTCCCCGCTAAACACGATGTTGTGCTTGCCATCAGCGATGTTGAGATGGACGGCGGATGAACCCAAAATGTGCCCAGCGTTGGAAAATGTCAACTTGACATCCGGAGCGATATCAGTGGTTGAGTCCCAATCAACATCGACAACGTGCTTCATGCACATTCGGATGTCTTCCATGTCGTAGGGTGTTCGCTTTCCTTCGGCTCCACCAACTTTGAGGTAGTCCGTTTGAAGCAGGAGCATCAAATCACGGGTTGGCGGCGTGCAGTACACTGGTCCGCGATAACCGTACTTGAACAGCACAGGAAGCATACCTGCGTGGTCCAGGTGAGAGTGCGTCAACACCACAGCGTCAAGCTTGTCCAAAGGAAGAGCTTCCGGGGCATTGAAGAACGGCATGGGGTCGGTATCCGAGGCGATGTTCACCCCGACATCGATCATGATTCGCGACTCATTGGTGGTCACGTAGTGGCAAGCACGGCCGACTTCTCGGTAAGAACCGAGGGCAGTAACTCGAGCCCAGGTTCCGCCCGGACGTGTTGGGCGGTGGATGTTCAAACCGAAATCCTTCAGCAACTTTCGTCGCTCATCGCCGTGGGTTTGTCGATACATACGAATGTCGTGAACCGTTTTCGAGAAGAGCGGCGGGGTGCGTTCAACCTTGACAGCCCATCCTGTTTTGTCGCGAATCGCATTGCTGTTTTCGCCCCGTCGTCCAATCGCTGTGCCTGGCTGCTTGCACTGGATGATAACTTCTCGATAACACGCGTCAAAGTACATCTCCGTAATGTCGGCCTCCTCAGGAATAATGTCTCGAATCACATCTTGTGCTTGGTCCATGTCCATCATTGATTCAATGGGCGTTCGCAAAACGATCTTCCGCTTCACTCTTCGAGCGATTTTCCCAATCAAGCCGTCTTGGCCCGTGAAGGGCTTCATGTTCTGCGTGATGATGGCGATGTTGCCTGCCTCAAGGTCAACCTCGTATTCGATGTTACGAGGGATGATCTTCGCTATCTCGTCTTTTAGTTCTCTGTACGTCATTTGCATGATGTTCACCGCATGCTCCCGCAGTCAACATGGACCACAGCACACCCGAAGGTGTAAAGCGGCAAAGCCGCGGGAATAGGAACCTCACTTCAGAAGTTTGGCAATCTCGTCTTGGGAGACTTGTTGGTAGCCAGAACCGGGCGTGATGACGGCCAAATCCATGCCGTTGCCGGAGGCCGCATCACGCTGTCCTGATGCATGGAGGGCTCGTGCAGCCAGTTTTAAGGCCTCCGCCTGGGTCATGTTTTCCTTGAATCCGTCCTCCAAGACACCGTACATGTAGGGAGACCCAGAGCCCGTTGCGCAGTAGGCGTCGGGAATGGAACCGCCGGCGGAGTCGATGGAATACACGTGGCCGCCGTCGTCATCAACACCGACGATCAAGAGTTGGACCCAATGTGGGCGCCCCGAGAGGATGTTCGCTGTGAGCGTGGCTGCACCCTTGACGGTCATGGGTTGTTGGCGGCGGAGTTCAAACAACGCCACTTCAGCAGCCAATGTTCGTGAAAGCGATTGAGCGTGGCCGACCAAGCCCGCTGTGGTCAAGGCAAGATTGTCACCGATTTTGAAGAGCTTTTGGACACTCTTGTTGGCGATAAAATGTCCCATGGTGGCACGGTGGTCTGCACCAACCACGACACCACCCTTGAAGGTGATTCCAACAGTACTGGTTCCGGTCTTCATAACGGCCTGGTGTTCTTGCATGGTATCCTCTCCAACCCGACACTTCTTGAACCTTGGGCATCGGGGGCATGGTCTGTTCTCGTTCCCATGGCGGCGCGTCCAAACGGCCCCGTGAATCAACGCCTCCGCGTGAAAAGAAACGGAGTCTTGAAGAGGCCTCGCAGAACCTCCAAACCTATGCGGCGCCGACGGCGAAAGGTGAAGGACGAGGCGCAATCCTCCCTGGATGCGTTCAGCCAGTCCACCCCATCACCGCAGCCATCCCCCGAGCCGCGTGTTCCAGAGATGCCAGACCTCGACCTCCTCGAGGCGGCTGAAGCCAAACTCGAACAGGCGTCTGAGCCCGCAACCCCTGATGTCAGTACCGAAGCAGCAGGGCCTCGGAGTTTCAACATGCCGAGTGCGAAGCGCGCTCCTGCGCAACGAATGCCCCGCGGAAAGGTCACCTACCACAACCTCGAACAACTCTACCCCGATGCCCCCGTTCCACTTTACGAAGGAGAAATGGTGCTCCACAATTCAACCCTGTTGGATTTGACTGGATGCGGGACGTTGATGGATTGGGTGGCGGATGGCCACGGCTGCATCGTTGAAATGAAGCGGATGATGAAGCGCAAAACCGAATTCAATCAAGCGATTAGCATGCTCAGCCAATTTGTGGAAGGCGATGTCCAAGGTCAAATCATCCGAATCACCGACACCCGTTTGCTTTTGCTTCCTCAAGGTTGCCGAGGCATCAAAGGCACCGAGATGGAAAGTTTCGCCGTCTCGCCCGACGATTTGACGGATGTGTATGAATGAACGAACAACCCATTGACCTGCCGTGCCCCATCTGCGCTTCATCGGGCAACGTCAACATGATCGCTCACGTTGATGAGATTCCCTACTTTGGCGAACACACGCAGGTTACCATCCTCTGTCATGATTGTGGTTGGCGTCAAACAGATTTCATCCCTGCCGAGGGAAAAAAGGCAGGCGGTTGGTCCATGGTCATCGACACCGAAGAGAAAATGCGAGCCAGGGTGGTTCGTTCATCCTCATGCACGGTTTGCATTCCCGAACTGGATTTGGAAGTAAAGCCTGGGAGTAACGCCACCGGTTATGTCTCAAACGTGGAAGGTGTTCTTCATCGATTCCAAGAGATCATCAACATGGTGGAACGGGACCTTTCTCAGCAATTTCTGAATGCAGAGGGTGATGCGAGAGAGGAATTGATGGAGCAAATGGCGACCCTCCAAAACATGACCCTGACCTTAGCAGCATTGGGTGGGCCCGATGCAACCCCCATCACCCTCGTTTTGCTCGACCCCCACGGCCACTCGATGATCCTCCATCCAGACGCAACAGAGCGGGCATTGACCGAAGAGGAATTGCGAGAACTTCCAGTCGGCCCAGACCCAGCTGTGTTTTCAACCGATGAAGCCGGCGGTTCAGCGTGAGTCTTCAGCGAGGAAATCGTTGACCAAATGGGCCGTTTGATCGCGCATTTCGTGAAGTGTGCCCATCCAATCCGTCGCTCGTTCAATGCAAAGTTGCTTCATCTCACCGGCGAGGAGTTTGCCCGAGCGGAAAGCAGCGTTGACCTCTGCGAGGTAGGCATCGTCCTCCTCAAAGAAGTACATCATGTACTGATAAGCGACATCAATGTCCGGATTTCCACCCAACCGGCGATGCTCTTCCACCGTTGGCTGACCTCCTGAAAAGGCTCGCTTAATCTTCTTCTCAACCGCTGCAAGGTCGTCTCGAAGGAAGAGCGTGGTTTTGGGCTGACTGCTGCTCATCTTGTCCCCGGTCATCCCCACCGCAAAATGGTGGTAGGTGGAGGCGGGGGCCATGAGGCCAAGACCGCCTAAGCGGCGCTCCAACCTCAGCAAAGCCATACGAATCGAGTGTTTGTCTCGTTGCGTTGCCGAAGGCACATGGACGTGGCCTTGTTTCGGACTTGACATGATGTCGGAGAAACCGAGTTCGCTCAGTGCCTCAACAACGGAATCAAACACAGCAGCGACTTTGGCTTTGTCCACCCGGCCGTTGGGCAGTTGTCCAAAAGCCGACGCATTCTCATCGTGGACGGACAGACTCACCAGCAGTCCTCGGGAGGAAGCATCCCTGAGGTTGAACCAGTTGGTCTTTGCCGCTAAGCCTCTGGTCAGTCGAAGGTGAGGGTCTTGGTCTACACCGACTGGAACAACCACCGGGCGCAGGCCACCAAATTCCTCCATTTGCGGATGTAAGATGTCCCCGACTTGGACCAAAGGCGCCTGAACGTGGGCCAAGTTGGTTTCTCCGGAGAACCCGTAGATGGATTCGAATTCGTTCAAATTGGTCCGCTTGCCGAGTTGAAACCCAAGGCGCTGCACAACAGGGCGGGTGGATTGAAAGTAGACATTGGTCTGTTCAGGGTTGAGACCCAAAGCAGCGTAATGGGCGATGTACTCCTCAAGCGCTACACGGCGGCCTTTCTCAAGTGAAACGCCACGGGTCGCTTGACTCTCAAGGTCGGCCACGGCAATGGTGACATCGCCGCCTTGCTGTTGGAACCACTTGACTTGTTCCACCACCATGGAATGCCCAAGATGCATTTGTCCACTCGGCATCAATCCGGTCAACACACCGAATGGAGAACCCGTCCGTTGAGCTTCAAGAATCTGGTCCACATCTCGATGAGCGAAGACAATGCCACGCCGATGAAGTTTGGAAGGGGCGTCCAAGGCGACACCCTCCATTGAGGACAAGCCGAATTGGTCGATAATGCGGTCATAGTCTGTGGATTGCGCGCTTCCCCAGGGGTCGATAACGAGGTCGTCGTTGGCCATGTTCTCTCCCCTTGGTGCACTTCACGCTTCCTCGTCGGCATCAAGGCTTCGCTTCTTGAGGGGCGGCTGGTCCTCGTTATGAAGGGTTTCTTGCCCCGCCAGTCCAGACCATGGTCCGAGGCCTTCCCGGCCCAACACGCCCAACATGAGGAAGGTGGTGAACACGCCGATGCCGACCACCGCATAGGGAATCCAAGCGTCTTGCCCATCGGCTGGACGCGGTTGCACCAACCACGTAAAGCGAACATCCGTATCGTCAACAAATCGCTTCGACCACTTGAACAGGTCCGTCGTTTCGTGGCCTGCAACGGTCACTGCAGCAGAGTGGTTGTTGAAAAATTCAGCTTGTGCAAGAACATCATGCTCGACGTTTGAGCCGTTCAAGGCGATCTTGACTTGGTGGCCGTTGACCACTGAGAGCACCAGCCGGCCATCCGACTGTTGCCACCAACCTTCCATGGTGTTCTTCTCCCCCTCTATAGAAGGAAGGATTGTATCGTCTTCAGCGGAAGAAACTGAGCGAACCTCAACACCCTCAACATCAAGAAGCCAGGTCAAGGGAACATTCCACGGCCGATGGTCGGAAACCGCTTGACACGCTTCGGTGAGCAAGGATTCGAAGGTCAGCACCGAACCGTTCTCGCTCTCGTTCATCTCATGCGTGAACTCATAGCATCGCTTCCCCGACCATGAAGACCAGACTTCGCCCCAGGTCGTCAGCCAGATACCAGGTGTTTGGTCGAGGTAATCGAGGACATCACCGTCATGACGAACCGTGGCGTCGTTGACACGGCCGATCCAATACATGTTGACCAGCCCTCCGGCTTCGACTTCCGATTGAAGGACATCCAACGAGGCGATGCCTTTCTCCAGACTGCCGCCTCGTCGGCCAAGGTTGTACCAATCCCAGTTGTCAATCGGCACATCCGAGGCATTGTGCCAAGCGGTGTCTTCCAGTCCCGTCATGTCGCCATGAACAGTGAATCCTTGGCTCGCCATCTTGCTGTGGTCCGCCATTGTCAACGTTGATGGTGAAAATGACGACAAGGGGGAAACACCCCACTTGCTGGCATTGATTCGCTCTTCGATATAGGTCCTGCAAGCCTGTGCCACCGCCCCCGCGTCGTTCTGCCACGACAACCCTGGCATGCCGTAGCAACCGAACTCATCACCGGCGTCCAGGCGTTCCTGCGCGAGGGACGTTCGCAACCAACCGTCTTCTTCCCAAGCCGATTGTGCCAAAGCCACTGGATGGAAGACAACGGCGAGGATGAGAACCACAAGAAAACCCGGCAAAGCAAGGCGCGGACGGGTTCCCATAAGCGGTGCTCTCTTCGGTGCTCTTTCACGGTTGTCCTTGGCCCGCCTGTCTCGCCGTTCAAACACCGGCTTGCGGGCAGAAGTTGGAGCAAGCATGAAAACAAAAGACAGCACAACCCCGTGCGTGAGCGAGCATCAGGACCTTGAAGATGCGTGGTTAACCCTTCAACCGCACTGGGTGATTCAACCAAGTCCTCAACCCCTTCCACGCACACCTGTTTACGCTGCCCTACGGATGTTCCTCTCTCCTCTTCTACGCCCGTTGCTGCGGTGGCGAATCCGTGGGGCGGAACACATCCCTCGCACCGGCGCCACCATCCTCGCTGCCAACCACCTGTCCCACGTTGACCCCATCGCCGTCATCGCCGCTGCACGACGAACAACGCACTACCTCGCCAAAGATGGCCATTTCAGCAACCCGCTCACGAGTTTCGTGATGCGAGCCACCGGCCAAATTGAGACCCACCGAGAAGCAGGTGGCAGCGATGCGCTCGCCAGTGCGGCCAGCATTCTGCGCAACGAGTGCGCCCTTGGCATCTTCCCCGAAGGCACGCGTTCAAAGCGAACAGAATCGCCCTTTCTGCTCCCCGGAAAAACAGGTGTTGCCCGATTGGCAGCAGCCCATCCACGAGCGGTGGTCGTGCCGGTGGCGCTGGTGGGAACGCGAGATGTCATGCAACCGCAGCACCACAAGTTTCCAAGGTTGTGGCGACGGTTCGACGTGAACGCTGCGCGTGGAGTGACCTGGTTGGAATGGCTTGCCTCCGAGCAGGGAGGAAATCAAACCGCATCCACCTTGTTGGCACTCGCAAAATCCGATGAACATGAAATCAGAGCAGAACTGTCCCGATTGTACCGCCGGTTCACCGACCAGTTGATGGGCACACTCGCCGCTTCAGGCGCCCCCTGATTCTTCTTATAGGCTCGCAGCACAAGGTTACTGTGGCGGTCTATCCTACTTCCTTTGGTGTGTTGAACGAGACGGACGTCATCATCGCTCCCGATGAAATGATTGAGGCCGAACTCCGTGGATTGCAACTTCTCCAATCCATCGTCAAGGATTCGAGTCAATGGAAGGAAATGGACTGTCCCGTTTCAGGTAACACGCTCTTGTCCACCTCAACCGACGGCTACGAGCTTCGAATTGATGTGATTCGAACGGTTGAATCCTTTTTGGTGGACGGCGACGCTCACCTTGAGGTCTTCATTCTAACCGGACGCAACCGAACCGTTGGATCGGTCGACAAG
>JAYYBT010000050.1:0-7864 GCA_036162675.1 Thermoplasmatota archaeon | reverse complement strand
TTCCGTGTGGTTCTCCACCATGGCGCAATGGATGAAGCCGATATCTCGCCACGTGAGGATTTGGTCGAGGAAGGCCTCGACGGGTTCGGGCAAGCCCCACCAGCCTTGACGTCGCCCGTCGTTGGGAGGGTTGACCATGCTCACATCCCACCGGTGGTGGGTGAAGATGTCGTACAAAATGGCGTGGACACTGACATGGCCAAAATGGAGCCAAGGTGAAAGACCGCTCGCTCCTCGTTCTTGAGGCTCATTCCGCTTTTCATGATAGGCTTGAAGCCGGTCGGCGAAGAATTCCTTCCAACGGCGTCGGCCTTCAACATAGCCTCCACGCTTCCCGATGACAGGATGGACATCGTGGTCAATTCGGAGCGTGGAAAGCGCCTCACGGCCGATGTCTCCACCTTCGGAAACTCTCCAGAGGAACTCGTAGGGCGTCATCGGTGTATTTGTTTGCGCAAAGATGGCTTTGGCCATTGCCATGTCAAAATCTGGAAGGTTTGTTGCCAGCTCGAGTGGTCGGCGATGTGGGAACTCGTGCATGTGCTCGCGAATGGTTTTGTGCAAGTGCCGGCGGAGGGAATAGGCCGTCGAGAAATCCCTGCCTTGAGCCCGCATGGCCATGAATCCATTTGAATCAACAACGTGGATTTCGCACGGGATGACCGAGAGCGCAATGTCAAGCACGTGTTTTGGATAGTAGGTCGGGTAGTCATCGATCACGCAAACACGAGCATGCTCCAACCATGCTTTGAGAAGGCCCGATGCTTCCTTCCGCTTGGTTTCCACATAGGGAATGTAGGTGACATTGCTGCCAGAAAAAGCGGTTCGGTTGTCCACCATGCCCTGAAGAACAAAGGTCGAAATTCGGTCGTTGGCCCAGCGGTGTTGAAGGGCAAGACACTCAATGACCACCAAAGGAAGATTGTGTTGTTCGGCCAAACCAATGGCGTGCTCAAGGGCGTGGTTCCACTGCGCCCGGCGCGCAGTGGTCATCCAGTAGACCACCACATCGCCGTTTTCATTGGGTACGCCATGAATTTGAACACGGCTGCTGGGAATCATCACCGTTCACCCCCCGGGCGGAGTGACGAGGACACGCTGGTGCGGTAGACCGCATAAGGCGTCTTGCGATGAGTTAAACCGGAATGGTTCCGAAGAACGATGCGGTCGGTCAACCCATCAACAGCCAACTGTTGCATGGTTTCTGAAACCCAATCCACGCCCCCGAGTTCGGTCAAGGAGAACCAGGTCATGGATGATATTTCGTCGGTGGCGGAGGGCTGATGGTGGCCTTCGACATGAACATCATAACACAAAAACACCGCTGGGTGGTCCTTGCGCAAGGCTGTGCGCACACCCACCAACCCCATGACCGAGCCCGAGTAGCCGGTTTCTTCGTGGAGTTCTCGCAGCGCAGCTGCTTCAGGGCTCTCTCCCGGGTCGACATGGCCCTTTGGTAGACCCCATTTTCCTTGGTAGGTTCCAGAGGCCTCCTGAACAAGGAGAATTTTGCCATCTTGGACAACCCTGGCTGCCACCCCAAGGTCACATAGTAACGACGGCATGGGCCACATTCACACGACCGAGTATATCAAGAACGGTTTACGCCCCAAGAAGGAAAAGACGAGTGTTTATATACAAACTCAACGGATTTTGTAACATGGAAGGCGCTCCCATTTTCTCACCAGACAACGCTCCCGAAGCGGACGCTGTATTGCCCACGAAATTCGGTGATTTTCGCATCCGTGCCTTCCGTGATCCGGTTGGCGGTGAAGAACACTGCGTGTTGTACCTGGGCGACCTCAGCGTTGGCTCTCCACTCGTGCGCATCCACTCCGAATGCCTGACAGGTGATGCTTTTCACTCCCTGCGCTGCGACTGCGGCCCCCAACTCCATGCCTCGATGAAAGCCATTCAAGCCCGTGGGCAGGGCGCCATCGCCTACATGCGCCAAGAAGGAAGAGGGATTGGGCTGTACGCCAAGATGCAAGCCTACGCACTGCAGGACACCGGTCTTGACACCCTTGACGCCAACCTCGCCCTCGGCCTTCCCGCTGACGCACGCAGGTACGACTTTGCCGCAGAAATGCTCTACACCATGGGCGTCTCATCCGTGGAACTGGCCACCAACAATCCCGACAAGCGAGACCAACTCATGGACCACGGTATCGAGGTGTCCAATCGCATCCCCATCATCGTCGGCCAGTGCGCTCAAAACCGCCACTACATGCAAACGAAAGGAGCCCGGATGGGCCATATTCTCCCGAACTGAGGCCTGAACATGAAAGTCAACATCGTCGGCCAACAGGCACCAAGTTTCGCTCTTGAAAACGAAGAAGGAGAGGTCTTTGACAGCACGTCCCTCGACGGGACGTGGCGCATTGTGTTCTTCTATTCCCGCAACAATTCTCCGACCTGCAAGCGAGGTTGCTTGACCTTCAAGGAACAGCACGACTTGTTCGCTTCCGTGGGGTGCTCCATCGTCGGCATCGGCCCGGGGACGCGAGAAGAATTAGCGGGATTCAAGGCCTCGCTCGGGGACCTGCCGTTTCCTTTACTGGCTGACCCCGAGCGAACGGTGGGCAAGCAATTCAACGTGCCACTTCATCTCGGTCAATTCCCTGCGAAATCCTCGTTCTTGATTGGCCCCGATAACACCATTCGTTATGTCTACGACTGGTTGTTCCGCCCTCGCCGGCACGTCGCCAAGATCCTGGCCGACATTTCCAGCGTCAGAGGTGATGATTGATGTGGGATGAACTGCTCCTTGAAGCAGGCTTGAACGAGCGTGAAGTTCGCTCCATCATGATTCTCGGTTCTCGCCCCAAAATGAAAGCCTCTGAGCTCGCCAAGGAGCTGAACACCACCCGACTGGACGCTTACAATAGCCTCTCCCGACTCCAAGAAATGGGCATTGTGACGGCAACGGCCGACCGACCCATGCTCTTTTCCAGCCTGCGTATCAACGAGGCGATGGAACACATCATCCAATCACGAAAGCAACAACTCGACCGCCTCGTCGATGGGTTTGATGAGTTATCCAAAGGCATCACAGAGACCGATGCATCCTACGAGAAACAACGCCGGGATATTGACGACCCTCGCTTCGCTGTCCTCAAAGAGAGGTCACACATCTACAACCGACTCCAAAAGATGGCCAACGAAGCCGAGGAGCGATTGATCCTCCTGCTCGGACAATTCGGCATCCTTCATCTCTGCCGAAGTCCGGACGCTTTGGAAGCGGTCAACACCGCTGCCGTCCGAGGCGTTGTGGTCCAAATCATCACCCACCTTGACGGACGAACCCTGCGTTTCTTTGACCAACTTGACAGCAGCATTGATGTTCGTCACTCCGATGAACTCGACTCGCTGGGTTTTGTTCAGGACCAGTCCGAGGTCATTCAATACCTCAACATCGAAGACAACCCGGTTGGACGAGGCAAGGAAGACGCTGCTCTCATCATCGAGTCCGGACCCTTCGCGCAAGCTCACCTTCACCTCATCGATGCCATCTGGGAAGGCGCTGTTCCGTTGGCAACCGCCCGTGCTCGGTTCACTGAGAACCAAATCAACGACCCGTTGCGATTGACGATTGGCGAAGGGTCCTTCCTGAAGAACGTCTCCGTCGCCCTTGGGTTTGACGGTCAACTCCCCGAGGAGGACACACCGTTTGATCCCGAGGCCTTCTTTGCTGCGGGGAATGAAGTCAACGAAGCCCGAATGCGACTGACTGAAGGAAAACTCTCCAACCTCAAGGTCTTGGGCATTGATATCAGTCGGATGTTGCGGCAAATCGGCAACCGTGTCGGCCAAGAAATCGCCTTCTCTCTTCGTTCTATAGAAAATGATATCGAGTTTCTTGACGAGATGATGGACTGGTGGGAGCACGCCGGTCTCGGCTTGCTCCAGTACGATGTGGACCCCCAATTCCACGTCGTCGTCGGCTTGAATCATCCACCGGTTGAGGACCCTGACGCCCTTCCGATGTGGGAAATGGATGACGGCATCATCGAAGGTGCGCTCTCAACCCGCTTTGCCAAAGAAGCAAACGTCGTCATTCAGCGTATCGATGGAAGTGGCGACAAAGACGACCTGTGGCGCTACCTCATTCACCGCCATGAACTGAACACCATTGAACTGGTCGATTGAGCGGGTGACGCCATGAAACTCGTTACCTTCTTGCGGTTCTTCCGGCAAATCAAAGGCAAGAAGCCGGTTGATATCGACGCCATCCAATCCATGGGTCTGCTGGCGGTTAAGCTCGGCCAGATTTTCGCCCTCCGTCCCGATTTGGTTGACCCACAACGTTGCATAGAACTCCAGCGACTGTACAGCCGAGCCGCTACCATTCCAGAGGAAGACACGCAAAAACTCCTGAAACGTTTTGCACCAGCGGATTTTCTTGACCGCTTCCAGCATTTCGAGCCGAAACCCTTCGCCGCAGCCAGCATCGGCCAAATCCATCGCGCCGTACTCAAAGACGGGACAAAGGTCGTGGTCAAGATCATCAAAGCAGATTTCGAGGCGTCCTTCCGAAGAGATGTTCGGCGAATGAAGCGCTGGATTCGCATGGGCCTGTTCTTTAACCCACGTCTGCGCAAGGTGGGTAACCCGATTGGCCTCCTGGCACACATCGAGGATTACACCTTGCGTGAACTGAACCTTCTGAACGAAATTGATGGACGAAACCAACTCACCGCTAAATCCAAGGCGATTGAAGCGCACTTTCCCATGCCCAAACTCAAATTTCCAAAAATATGGGAGGAACTGTCCAACCAGCACATTCTGGTGATGGAAGAAATCACCCACCCCACGCTGGAAAAGCATCTCGAAAACAACACCCTTACGTGGCCGGACATGCTCGAACTCTTCCGAATCCATGGAGCCTTTATGTTCGGTCTTGGGACGTTCCACGGCGACCTCCATCCCGGCAACGCGATGATGGACGACGAAGGAAACTTCCATTTCATTGACACCGGGGCCATTTGCAACGCACCAGTACATGTTCGAAATGCCTTGTTTGGATTCTTCTATTTCCTCGCCAAAGGCGACCTGAAGAACGCCTTTGATGCCATGCTCACCATGGCCGCCGTTCGACCGGAGGGGAAAACGCTCCAGACATACTACGACTCGATGACTGAACTCTACGATGGCTTTGTGGGGACGTCGGTCAGCGAGGTCTCGTTGACCGAGCAGATGATGAAGACCGTCAAAGCCGCCGTTCTTGCAGGCTGCGCTTTTGGTGAGGAGGCGTTTCCCATCATTCGTTCCCTGATGTACATGGACGGCATGGTGCTCAAGGGCCATCCCGATGTGGATTTGATCAGTTCGATGGGGCCGTATTTGGATGAGTTCTCCGTTTTGATTGACCCGAACAGCATCGTACAAGCCGATTCTTGAGATGTTATTTTTTGGGAATTTTTTAGGACATAAACCGCCCTTTATATGCTCAACGAGCAAGAGGTGGATATGGCAGGAAGCGCCCGTCCAAAAGTTGCAATCATCGGTGCAGGTCCAGGTGGATTGGCATCGTCGCTGTTGCTGGCAAAATCCGGCGTGGACGTAACCGTCTTTGAGCGCTCATCCGCCGTCGGTGGCCGCAACAAGGTCTTCGACCGTGAAGGGTTCAAATTTGACTTGGGACCCACGTTTTTCCACTACCCAGAGGTGATTGAAGACATCTTCAAGGCCATCGGCATGGACGCTCATGAGGAGTTGAACCTCCACAAATTGGACCTCAACTACCGACTCATCTTTGGACAAGGAGGGCAGTTGGACTGCACCAGCGACTTGGACCAAATGACTGAACGCATCAGAGAACTCTCCGGCGACAACAACGCCGATGCCTTCCGACGCTACGTGACCGACAACCGCCTCAAACTTGAGAAGTCCAAGGCCTGCCTGCAGGAACCGTGGTACGGACCGACCGACCTGTTGTCAAAGCGTGCCATGCGAGTATCAAGCGTGCTCCGACCTCATCGCTCGGTGGCTGGCGACCTAATGAAGCTCTTCGACGATGACCGGCTCATGCTCGCCATGTCCTTCCAAACCAAATACCTCGGTATGTCGCCGTTCAACTGTCCCAGCCTCTTCACCATGCTTGCTTTCCTTGAGTATGAATACGGCATTTTCCACCCCATGGGTGGGCTGGGCAGCGTCAGCGAACGCATGGCCAGCATCGCCAAAGACCTCGGTGTAACCTTCAGGATGAACGAGGCCGTTGAATCCGTCATCATGGACGGCAAGACCATCAAGGGTGTGCGAACATCCCAAGGCGAGTTTTTCGCCGATAAGGTCGTCATGAACGCTGATTTTGCCAACGGCATGACACAACTCTTCCCCGACAAGGTGCGAAAGAAGTGGAAGAACAAGAAACTCGACAAGAAGAAGTATTCCTGTTCAACCTTCATGCTCTACTTGGGTATTGACAAGGTCTACGAAGACCTGCCGCACCACCAAATCTACGCTTCTTCAAATTACGAACAAAATCTTGAGGACATTGAGAAGAACCACAAATTGACCTGGGATGACCCCTCGGTTTACGTTCAAAACGCCTGCGTGGTGGACCCCAGTTTGGCCCCTGATGGTTGCTCAACCGTCTATGCGCTCGTGCCGGTCTCCCACATCCACGAGAACATCGATTGGGACAAAGAAAAGGACGCTTACCGCGACCGTGTTCTTGAGCAAATTGAAGCCAAACTCGGCTTTGAGAACCTACGCGACCACATTGTCACCGAGATGATCATCACACCCGAAGATTGGGGCGACCACTGCTACCGAGGAGCCGTGTTCAATTTGGCACACGGGCTTGACCAGATGCTGTGGCGCCGACCCAAGAACCAGTTTGACGAGATCAACAACCTCTACCTCGTCGGCGGCGGAACCCACCCCGGAAGCGGATTGCCCGTGATTTACGAATCCGCCCGCATCAGCAGCAAATTGCTTCTTGATAGCCTCGGTATCATCCCCGATTGGAACGGTGTTGACACGTGGTTCGAAAGCCGCAAGCGCTCAAAGCAGGGCCGTGCCGCACTGAACAAAACCTCAAAAGAACCGTCCAGCGGAACCCCAACATCTGCGTGAGGGTTTACGATGGAGCAGCGCAATCTTGACGGGGCTTACGCCTATTGCGAAACGGTCTGTCGCAACGCTTCAACAACATTCTATTCCTCGTTCAGCGCTCTTCAGCCCGACAAGCGACGAGCGGTTCACGCCGTTTACGCGCTCTGCCGATGGGTCGATGACATCGTTGACGGGGATGAAGAACCCACCATCCTTGAAACCCATGAGTTGCGACTAGCCACGGATGAGCGCCAGCGAATCGTTTCTGAAATTCATGCTGGAGCCTCGCCTTCGCTTTCCTCAGACGAGCACCGAAGGCGCATGATGGCCCTGGTTGATATTCGCCTCAAACTCCACGCCGCGAGTGAACAACGCATCACTGCTGACGACCACCCCATCTTTATCGCACTCCAAGATGTGTTTGAGCGCTACACCATCAAACTCAACGATTTTGAAACCGTCATTGAAGGGATGGAGGATGACCTCTACCCCGTTGCCAACAAAACATGGGACGAACTTCGTTCGTACTGCTACAAGGTCGCTTCTGCTGTCGGCCTTATTCTGATTGAAATCTATGGCTATGAAGACCGTGCAGCTCGACTTCATGCTATTGACCTCGGCATCCAAATGCAACTCATCAACGTCCTGCGAGACATCAACGAGGACATGGAACGTGGCCGCATTTACCTCCCATTGGATATCTTGGCATCTCACAACATCACGACCGAAATGTTGCGCTCTGGCAACATTGCCAACACCCTGGCGTGGAAAGGCTTCATCGTGGAATACGTTGAGGTCATCA
>JAYYBT010000049.1:0-5133 GCA_036162675.1 Thermoplasmatota archaeon | reverse complement strand
GCCTCGGCCAAGGCCAAGCACTGCTGGATTCGGATCTTCAGATGCTTGTCCTTCATGCGCTCACCGGGTCCAATGAATCGGCCTTGGTGTTTCATTCCTTCGCCACGATGGCCAGCCCTTCATCGGTGTCGGCCCCGAGGGCGGCCAGAACATTGCCTTGCAGGTAGAGCGAACCGATGGAAAGGACCGTTTCGGCTCCGTGGTCCTGCGTTTCCAACCACTCAACCGCCTTCTCGGGTAACTGGAAACTCGCCGTGGTCTCCACACCTGCCTCGAGAAGGGTGGCTTCGATGTCCTCGCATGGCACGCCGGGGTAGCGGCCAAACTGAGGCTCGGTGAGCACGACCACCACCGGGGGACGGGCTTTGCAGAGGTCAACAAGCGGAGCGAGCATGGCTTTCATGTCCCTCTGTGGGGTGCTTCCCAAGAGCAGCGCCCACGGTTCCTGCAATCGTGGCTGTGCTTGCAGTTGAGCGCAGGTTGCTTCCATGCCACTGGGGTTGTGAGCCCCTTCCAGCAGGTAGGTCAACCCGTTTTGCGATGGGCTGGGCACCTCCTGCATGCGCCCGGGCCAGCGTAATGCGCGGATTGATGGGAAGGGTGTTTTCTCCGCGCACGACAGATGCGTCCATGCTGCGCTGGCCAAGGCCTTCGCCTCCTCAAAATACGAGGCTCCTGCTTCAAGTTCCACCCATTGCAATTGGGCCGGCCCGACGTCCTCGCCAATGGCTTCTTCTCCAGCGTTTTGGGCGACCTCTTCAATCCGCTTTCGGGCCGCAACCTCGCTCACATCCCGAACAAGCAGCGGTCGACCCGGTCGGGCAATGGCTGCCTTCTCGCCAGCGATGGCCTCCAACGTTTCACCGAGGATTTCGGTGTGTTCCAGGCTCAAGGCCGTGACCAACGCCACATCGGCCGAGGCGACCCGCGTGGCGTCCAAACGACCGCCAAGGCCTGTTTCGAGCAACAACGCCCGAACTGACTCAAGGTCAGCGATGACCATCGCCACGAGGAAGGTTGTTTCGAAAAACGTGAGCTCTATTCCCGTCCGTTCAACCATGTCATGCACCTTGCTCAGGGCTTCATCAAAGCGGGCAGGAGAGATGGGTCGGCCGTTGAGCCGTATGCGCTCTTCAACGCGGACGAGGTGGGGTGAGGTGAAGGCCACATGGTCGATGGACGCGGCCGATAACGCAGCACTCAATGTAGCGATGGTGGTTCCTTTGCCGTTGCTTCCGGCGACGTGAACCGTCTCAAAATCGGGCGGGGAGAGGTTGAGTTCCCGAAGCGCGTTTTGGGTGTTGGAAAGGCCAAGCGCCATGCCCCGTTTTTTGGTGGATTCAAGCCAAGCCCGCCATGCGTTGGCCGCCACCATGCTCGGTGCTGCTGACGGTTCGTCATAGGCTCTTTCATCTCGGCTTCACCCTGCGCAACATCGCGAGGCTGATATGGAAGAGAGGATTGGCACGACCATGAGCGATGCGGCAACGCCCGAAGACGGGCGTCAAGTTTCTCAGCGCTTTTCAGCCGTGGAGGATGAACTTCGCGACGGCGACGGCTTGGGCTCGCTGATGGCTGAGCAGTGGCGAGGGATGGCCGGCATGGCGGGCATGTTTGTTGCCACCATTGCGCTCGCCATGTACATCCGACCCTACTACGATGTGGGTGAACTGCACGCCTTTGGAGCATCAGGTGCGACCCAAGCTCGTTATGTGCTGATGGAACTGTTGGCCATCTTCGCTTTCACGGCCCTCATCATTTACTTGGCTCGCAAAGGAAAGGAGTACATCATCAAGTACGGTATGTACGCCGTTTTGACCATGGCATTGGCCTACACCTTGGTGCCGCTGACGCACATGTTGGTGCTTGATTTCGAACGAACACCGTTTGAGATGGAGTCCGAGCAAGGACTGACCGGTGATGTGTTGGGCACGTGGGGAGACGACGGCTTCATCATGGCCAACGTGAGCGAGAGTTTCACGAACACCACCGTTGATATCACGGCTTGGGATGCTTCCAACGGGTATGCCGCACCGGTCTGGACGATGACCCACGACCATCAGGTCTACGATATCGATTCAGCCACCACCATGACCGTCGCCCCCGACCATCTGACCTTTGCCACCGGCGCCTATGCTTGGTCGGTTGAATCGGCGACGGGCGAACTTCTGGAAAGTTACGCCTGCTACACGTGGGAAAACGATGAACCCGTTCCTCTCGACAACATGTTTGGAGGATGCGCCATTGCGGCATCATCAGGTGATGTGATGTTCCTGGCCAACCCCTTTGACGAGTTGCTCCGCTTCCAAACCTTCGCCTCCAGCCCGGGTGTCTTGGCCCCTGAGGGGCGTTGGCGTATTCCCGGCTTCTCAACCGGTGACGGTGTTGTTTCAAGCCAACTTCTTGACGACGACCAATGGCTCCTCGTCACGGGGGCTCAAGCAGCATCCATCCAACTCCCCGAAACATCCCCAGCCTTGGACTTGGGTCTGGGCGGTATGGTGAATGCGACCTACCTCATGACGCTCGTACCGGACGAGGGTGCTCACTTTACCTCGACTGATGTCGGATGGTCGCTCTTCATGGAGGAGACCATCGAGGAGGCAAAGGCCCAGCCCGATACGCGCCACCAACGCCTCTTGTTGTTCGGTGAATCCAACGGCACCATCACGGGCATGGAATGGAACGGCTCAATGGCTGCAGATGAGGCCTACACGCCTCAAGACCGCATGAATCTGAACGGGCTGGTCAGCAGCGTTTCCTCGGTTCGCATCACGGACCGAGACGCTTCGGGCTACAGCGACATGCTCGTCGCAGGTGATGGTGAGGTTCACTGGCTCTACACCGATGCACTGGAGAACCGCATCAGCATCCCCGTTGACGAAAATGCAACGCATGTTTTCTTCGCCGTTGAGAACGGGACTTCGGACCTCATCGTCCTCACCCCTGGTCAAGACGGCTCTTCAACGACGCTTGAGAGCGGCGAACTCTCCGAAGACATGATTCCGTTGTACGGGCTCCAACTCCTTCTTGGCCCAACCCTTGCCGGTCTGGCCCTTACCGTGCTCTTGGCGGCGTTGCTCTTCGTTCACAGCGAGTGGTACGTCGTGAACACCACGGGTGTGTTGCTGGGAGCGGGCGTCTCGGTCATGCTGGGTGTTACCTTCGTGCCGGGCTTGGCGATCATGTTCATGGTCCTGGCCGCCGTTTACGATTTCTGGGCCGTTTACAAGTCAAAACACATGCTCGACTTGGCCGATACCATGGTCGGCCTCCGTCTTCCCATTCTCCTCGTGGCCCCTCAAGACAGCGATTACTCCCTCATCGAAGAGACCGAGCGTGCTAAGCGAACAGCGCCTTCTCCAGCGGCCTCACCACCGCCCGAGGGAGCAAAGGTCAAGCGAAGGAAGAAGAACAGCGAAGCCATGTTCATGGGTCTGGGCGACATCATTTTCCCCGGCATGCTGGTGCTTTCCGCCATGCAGTGGCTTGACCCCTCGGTCGCGTTTGAAGTCGCCATGTTCACCCTCGCCGGTGCGCTGCTGGGCTACCTCGCCCTGATGACCTACGTCGCACGGGGCAAGGCGCAAGCCGGCCTTCCATTGCTCAACGGTGGTGCCATTCTCGGCTACCTCATCGGTGGCATGTTGCTCATCGGTGGCGATATTTTCAGCTTCAACATCTCGTGGTGATTTCAATGCTTGACATGTCCATGTTCAGAGAACACGCCGATGTGGTTCGTGCCGACCACACCAAACGCGGTCTGCCCCACGACAACATCGAGAAGGTGATTGAACTCGACCAAGCATGGCGCAATTTGCTCCACGAAACCGACCAGTTGCGCCGAGCGAAAAACGAGGCTGCCCGAGGCATCGGCGCCGCCAAGAAAGCCGGCGATAACGAGGCCGCCCAAGCCATTTTGGCGGAAGTCGCCGACCTCGGCCAGAAGATTGCGGAGATGGAGGCCAAGACCAACGAAGCCATGGAGGTGCGAGACCGACTGCGCATGTCCATTCCGAACATCCTTCACACCGATGTGCCCGTGGGTGAAGACGAATCGGGCAACACCGTCCACGCCGTTCACGGAACAAAACCCGAGTTTTCCTTTGAGCCGCGCACGCACAACGAACTCATCGAGATGAACAAGTGGGTTGACCTCAAGCGTGCGGCCAAAATCACCGGAAGTCGATTCTACTTCCTCAAAGGCGACCTCGCTCGCCTTGAGTTCGCTCTCCAGCAGTATGCGGTGGATTTCCTGCGACAGCGCGACTACACCTTTGTCCAGCCGCCGGTGATGATGAATCGCCAGGCTTACGAAGGCGTCACCGATTTGGGCGACTTTGAGACCGTCATGTACGGCATCGAGCCCGACAAGTACTACATGATCGCCACTTCTGAGCACCCGCTCACAGCGATGTACATGGACGAGACCATCCCAGAAGACCAGATGCCCATGCGCATGGTCGGTGTCTCCCAGTGTTTCCGCCGAGAGGTGGGTAGCCACGGTCAGAGCGACCTCGGCATTTGGCGCGTGCACCAGTTCACCAAGATTGAACAGATCATCATCGCCAAGCCCGAAGACTCATGGGCGCTGCACGAAGAACTGCTGCAGAACTGCACGGATTTGTGGAACAGCCTCGGCATTCACTACGAAGTGGTCAACATCTGCACCGGTGATATGGGCACGGTAGCGGCCAAAAAATACGATTTGGAAGCCTGGATTCCCGGCGCAAACCAGTACAAAGAAATCGTCTCTTGCTCCAACTGCACCGACTATCAGGCTAACCGCTTGAGCATCCGCTACGGTCAGCCCGGCCACCCCAACCAACCCATTGTCCACACCCTCAACTCCACCGCCGTCGCCACCTCCCGAGCCTTGGTCGCCATCATGGAGCAGTACCAACTCGAGGACGGAAGGGTCGCCATTCCCGAAGCTCTTCAGCCCTTCATGGGTGGTCAAAGCGTTCTTGAGCCGTGCAATTGGGGCTGAATTCAGTTCGGCTTGATGCTCACTTCAGGACCTCACAGCCGCTTGCGGGTCAATGGCGCAGCTGTTTCGGTTGAGCAATCCGTTGAACGGGCAATAGCCGAAGGCTGAGGTCAACACGCCCCACAAGCCCACGACGAGGAACA